>NZ_JAGSOZ010000006.1:0-259019 GCF_019204055.1 Photobacterium sp. WH24
AACGTGCGCGTAGTGGCGAGTCGGAGTATCGTACTCTACGTGAGAAGTAGAGATAGTGATACCACGCTCACGCTCTTCTGGCGCATTATCGATAGATGCGAAGTCACGCGCAGAACCGCCGTATACTTTAGACAAAGTAGTACAGATTGCAGCAGTCAGAGTGGTTTTACCGTGGTCAACGTGGCCGATAGTACCAACGTTAACGTGCGGTTTCGTACGTTCAAATTTTTCTTTAGACACGATCGTGTTCCTTCCTAGTTGTGATTCGCCCCACATATTGGTGGGACGCGTCAGAAGTTGTATTTTATGCGGCAACCGAAGCTGACGCAATATTTCTGCTAATGTTTAGCCGCGTTCAGCGATGATTCCATCGGCGATATTCTTCGGAACTTCAGCATATTCGCTGAACTCCATTGAATAGGAAGCACGGCCTTGGGTAGCAGAACGAAGATCCGTTGCGTAACCAAACATCTCAGAAAGCGGAACATGGGCACGGATAATCTTAAGCCCAGCAGGGCCTTCATCCATACCGCCAATGATGCCGCGACGACGGTTTAAATCGCCAACTACATCACCCATCCAGTCTTCCGGAGTGGTTACTTCAACTTTCATCATAGGTTCAAGAATAACTGGTTGCGCATCAAGTGCCCCCTTCCTGAACGCCATAGAACCGGCGATCTTAAACGCCATTTCGCTCGAGTCAACATCGTGGTATGAACCATCGAACAGCGTCGCTTTGACGTCCAGTACCGGATAACCGGCAAGCACACCATTTTTCATCTGCTCTTCGATACCTTTGGCAACTGCACCGATATATTCTCTCGGCACTGTGCCACCGACGACTTCGTCTACAAAGACGAAACCTGCATTCGGCTCGGAAGGCTCAATCTTCAGCCAGACGTGACCGTACTGGCCGCGACCACCAGATTGACGTACGAACTTTCCTTCCACTTCCGTTTTACCACGGATAGTTTCACGGAAAGCAACCTGAGGCTTACCAACGTTACATTCAACGCTGAACTCACGCTTCATACGGTCAACGATGATATCCAGATGAAGCTCACCCATACCCGAAATCAGGGTTTGGCCAGATTCTTCATCGGTTTCTACCCGGAATGATGGATCTTCTGCAGCCAGTTTACCCAGTGCAATACCCATTTTTTCCTGGTCGGCTTTCGACCTTGGTTCAACAGCAATCTGAATCACTGGCTCTGGGAATTCCATCCGCTCCAGAATCACTTTGTGTTCTGGGTCGCACAGAGTATCACCGGTAGTAACGTTCTTCAGGCCAATTGCTGCCGCGATGTCGCCAGCTCGAACTTCTTTAATTTCTTCACGCTTATTGGAGTGCATCTGAACGATACGGCCAAAGCGCTCACGCTTATCTTTCACCGTGTTGTAGACGCTATCGCCTGAATTCACAACACCGGAATAAACACGCATAAATGTCAGAGTGCCTACGAACGGGTCGGTTGCGATCTTAAACGCCAGCGCAGCGAAAGGTTCTTCATCGCTTGAGTGGCGGATCACTTCATTGCCATCCATATCTTCACCACGGATTGCTTTTACTTCCGTTGGTGATGGCAAGAATTCCACAACCGCATCCAGTACAGCCTGAACACCTTTGTTCTTAAATGCAGAGCCGCAGGTTGCCAGTACGATTTCATTGTTCAGCGTACGTTGGCGCAGACCGGCTTTGATTTCATCTTCTGACAAGGTACCTTCTTCCAGGTACTTATCCATCAGCTCTTCTGATGCCTCAGCCGCTGACTCAACCAGATTCGTGTGCCATTCTTCGGCCAGCTCTTGCATGTCTGCCGGAATGTCTTCATAAGTGAAGCTCATGCCCTGATCGGCTTCATTCCAGTTGATCGCTTTCATTTTAATCAGGTCGATCACACCTTTGAATTCTTCTTCCGCACCAATATTCAGCTGAATAGGTACTGGATTTGCACCAAGACGAACTTTGATTTGCTCAACCACACGCAGGAAATCAGCACCTGCACGGTCCATCTTGTTGACGAAGACCATACGCGGTACTTCGTATTTGTCAGCCTGACGCCATACTGTCTCAGACTGAGGTTCAACACCGGATGAGCCACAGAAAACAACCACTGCACCATCAAGTACGCGTAGGGAACGCTCTACTTCGATAGTGAAATCAACGTGTCCTGGGGTGTCGATAATATTGATGCGATGCTCAGGAAACTGAGCGTCCATACCACGCCAGAAGGTTGTAGTGGCAGCAGAGGTTATGGTAATCCCACGCTCCTGCTCCTGTTCCATCCAGTCCATGGTAGCTGCACCATCGTGTACTTCACCAATTTTATGGGAAAGACCTGTGTAAAACAGGATACGCTCGGTCGTGGTTGTTTTACCGGCGTCTACGTGAGCGCAAATACCGATGTTACGGTAACGCTCAATAGGAGTTTTGCGAGCCACGGTTGAATCCTCTTACTAAGGTTATCCTTAGAAAATGGTACGGGCGCAGCAGGCCAAGCCTGCTGCGCCCATTCGCTAATAATGAAATTACCAGCGGTAGTGTGCGAACGCTTTGTTCGCTTCTGCCATACGGTGAACGTCTTCACGTTTCTTAACAGCAGAACCTTTGTTGTCGGCAGCGTCCAGCATTTCAGCAGCCAGGCGAGCAGCCATAGATTTTTCACCACGCTTACGCGCAGCTTCAACCAACCAACGCATAGCCAGAGCATTACGACGCACAGGACGTACTTCTACTGGTACCTGGTAAGTTGAACCACCTACACGGCGAGATTTAACTTCTACCGCTGGGCGAACGTTATCAAGAGCTTTTTCAAAAATTGACAGGTGCTCTTCACCAGAGCGCTCAGCCATTGAATCCAGTGCAGTGTAAACAATTTTCTCTGCAGTAGATTTCTTACCGTCAACCATCAGGATGTTGACGAATTTTGCCAGCAATTCAGATTTGAACTTAGGATCTGGAAGGATCTTACGCTGACCAATTACGCGACGACGTGGCATGGAAATTCTCCGTTGTCTTCTTCAGGTTTTATCCAAAACTTTTCAGTTTTTTCAAAATTACAAATAATTTAGTGTTTGGCCTTACTTAACGGATTCCATTAAGACTTAGGACGCTTCACACCGTACTTAGAACGACCTTGTTTACGGTCGTTAACACCCGCACAGTCAAGTGCACCACGAACAGTGTGGTAACGAACACCTGGAAGGTCTTTAACACGACCACCACGGATAAGAACAACACTGTGCTCTTGCAGGTTGTGGCCTTCACCGCCGATGTATGACGTTACTTCAAAACCATTGGTCAGACGTACACGACATACTTTACGCAGTGCGGAGTTTGGTTTTTTTGGAGTAGTAGTGTATACACGAGTACATACACCACGTTTTTGTGGACACGCTTCTAGCGCAGGCACGTTGCTCTTAACAACTTGCTTTGCACGTGGTTTGCGTACCAGCTGGTTAATAGTTGCCATTAAATAGCTCCTGATTATTTACTTTCGTAAAGGTGAAAAATCTGCCTCCCAACAACAGGAGGACGCGAAATTTTAGGCGTCGGACTATAAGGTGTCAAGATATATACAGCGATCACATCTATGATCATTTCTTAACCACCCTCTTTCCGGCCGGTTGAATCCTTTTTAACCGCGTTTATTCAGGCCCATTTCATGCAGTTAGGATGACGTACCGTCAACTCCACCAACATGTTGTGATCAATCACATCCACATCCGCGGCAACCCGCCCTGCCAGGCCTCTCGCCAGTAAATCCGTCTCCAGTACGTACACGGCCGCCGCTTGTTTCAATGCAGATTCAAGCTGACCCGGTGAGGTGGCGGCGACAACGCCGTCTTGCAGCAACACAATTTCATCACCGGGTAAAAGTTGAGCAACGCACTGCTGTAAAGCCCGATTTTGAAAAGGAGAAGAAAAAATCATGTGTAACATAGAAAGTCCTGAATACTGCACGCAGCATAAGTTGCCGAGAAACTAGTAACTGAGAATTTTCTGGCAACGGTGAAGTCTTGCGGTCAGATCCTGCGGAGAAAGCAGTTCCGCCTCGATCAGCAAATCATCCAGTGTGAGCCCGCGCTCCGCCATTGACTCGCGGCACACAAACACATCTTCAAGATCATACAGTGGCAGCATTTTAAAGGCGGCACTGTATTCACGCCCCAGCACCGCCGCACCCTGCTGGCCTTTAAGCAGTTGCCATACCCCATCGCCAATAAAGAACAATTGCAACTCTTCACTGTAAGCAGAAGTTGCCAGTACGGCATCTAACCCTTCACGGCCGCTGTTGAGACCCTGTGGTACGGTGGTGAAAACAAATCCGACAGACATAATACTTTCCGGGATAATTAAAACTGAATCACGCGATCAGCACTCAATAACACTTCGGCCAGCCCGCCCAGCCCGGCCTGTTCAAAGCCAACGGCCAGATTATAACCAGGCAGCGCATGCTGGCTGGCTTCGAGTTCGCTGACCACCCCGCGGCGCAACGCTGCGGCCACACAGGTTTGCAACTCGACCTGATGCTCACGGCCCAGTAGCTGCCAGGCGGCCAGTAAGTCAAACTCATCCGACGCCGGTGCGGCCAGTGCAGAACCGTTGTGAACACCATCCTGATAGAAAAATACCCGTTGCAATCTGTGCCCATTGGCAATAACGGCCTGAGCAAACTGATAAGCACTGCGTGCATTCTGCGACCCGTAGGCCGGCCCATCGACCACCAGGGCAAACGTCAGGCTCATTTTTCGCCATCCTCCGTTTTGCGCTGGCGTATATATAAGTAGACAGTGTGTTTGGAGATATTCAGGCGGTCAGCAACCCGGTTGATGGCATCTTTAATATCGAAGATCCCTTTGTCGTACAGCTCCATCACTATCTGACGGTTTTTGGCATTATTCGAGACATTCTTGTCGGCATTGATTTCTTCGATCGTGCGCTCAACCGTCTGATCCACCAGCTCATCAACATCGCTGGCAAAATTTACGCTGGAAGCGGCCTGCTTGGCCTCATCGGTTGGCATGAAGGATTGCAGAATCTGGGAAAAAGGAGCATCCAGGTTAACGTTGATACACAGCAAACCTATGATATTGTCGTCGGCATTGCGAATCGCAATCGTGATGGACTTCATCAATGCGCCACCCTTGGCACGGGTGAAATAGGCCCGGGAGAAATTGCGCTCTGACCCTTCAATGTCACGCAGCATGCGCAAAGCCAGATCAGTAATAGGCGAACCCACTTTGCGGCCGGTATTTTCGCCGTTGGCAATTTTGATCGCCGAGGTATTCAGATCAGCCAGTGAATGCAGCACTATTTCACAAAAAGGCCCTATCAGGGTAGCCAGTCCATCAACCACGGCTTCGTATGAGCGTAATATAACAAAGTCGTGCTCAGTAAAAGTACGGGTCTCTATTAAGTCACTTTCCACCATGACTTCAGTGCCAAAGTTATCGGTCGATACCACTTTCAGTCTTCCTTGCTTGTTCCCGCTCCACTGTTGTTGAAGGCAAGCTTCGATTTAAACGAAACGGGGAAAAATTCAATTCTTGCTTGCAAGTTTATCAGAATATGAAAACAGGTCTTCAGAAAATGAAATCTGCAGCGCACAAAAATGATCCTAAATCAGCGCTATAAATGCAAAAAGCCCAGCATCAGCCGGGCTTGAATGTCTTATTAAACGCAATGCTTACTGCTCTGCAGTGGCTTCTGCGTCCTGCTCCGCTTTGACGATATCCAGCAGCTCAACCTCAAACACCAGAGTAGAGTTTGCCGGAATACTTGGGTTGGCTTGCGAACCGTAAGCCAGCTCTGGCGGGATAACAAACTTGAACTTAGAACCGACCGGCATCAGCTGCACACCTTCAGTCCAGCCCGGAATCACCTGATTAAGCGGGAAAGTGGCCGGTTGATTACGCTTATATGAGCTGTCAAATTCCGTGCCGTCAATCAGTGTACCGCTATAGTGCACTTGCACTGTATCGGTTGCTTTTGGCATCTCGCCGTTACCTTCAGTCTCAACCTGATACAGCAGGCCAGATTCGGTTTTCTTCACGCCTTCTTGTTTTTCGAAATCAGCACGGAAGTCATCACCGGCTTTGGTGTTTTTTTCAGCTTCTTCTTTGGCTTTGCTCGCCATCATGTCAGAAACACGCTGATCCAGATCCTGCAACGCCTGCTGTGTTTCTTCCTGGCTCATACGGCTGTTACCGGCAAAGACATCGCTCACCCCAGCCAGTACATCTTCTTTTTTCAGATCCAGACCCAGCTCTTTTTGCTGTTCCAGGTTAGCTGACAGATATTGCGCCAGTGAAGCCCCGATAGCATAAGCCGCTTTCTGATCATCAGACTCGAATGCCTTTGCATCTGTCGCAGCCTGCTGCTCAACTGCCACTGGTTCAGCCGTCTCTGCCGGTGCTGACGTTTTCTCATCCTGACAGCCTACCGCCAGCAGAATTGTTGCTGCCAACACAGACATTTTTAGAACTGGTTTCAGAACTGGTTTCATGTATCTCTCCATTTATTCAGAGTCTAAGCTCTTAATTTTACGCAAGGTTCTACACAGCTATGTTAAAACCATGCCATATCAATATACTAATACCAACTATTTTCTTACCGTCATTCACTGCGTCGGACACAAATGCGTCACAGTCGGGACGCAATAGTCTTAAAACGGAAAGTACGACCCATGCGCCAATCATTTTTAGCAGCAACTTTCATTCTGGCACTCTTTACGCTGGCCGGTTGTGATATTTCCGGCCCGGAACGCCAGCGCTGGGATCTGGCCGCTGACGGTGCCACCACATTCAGCCTGAGCCGGGATGGCCGCTTTGCGCTATTTTATTCCGTCCAACAAGGTATCGTGCTCTGGGATCTACAGCAAAACAAAAAGTTAGCTGATTTAGGTTCTCAAGATCCACATCACACAACAGTGACAAACAGCGAGATATCCGACAATCAGCGATTTGCCATTACAGTAACCGCACAAAACTTTGCGGTATGGGATCTGGCCTGGGGTCAGGCACAGGGATTATGGTCTGTCTCTGACGGCATCATACGTGATGCGGCGATCGCCAATGACGGCAAACAGGTACTGCTGGCACTGTCAAACGGCAAAGCGCTGTTCGTCGACTTGGGCAACGGAAGACGACTGGAGTTCCTTGCCCACAGAGAAAAAGTCAATGCCGTCGCCCTCTCCCCCAACGGCCGTTATGCCCTTTCCGGTGGGGATGACAATCTGGCCTACCTCTGGGATACGGACAGCGGCCAGATTCTTTACCGGTTTGAGCACCCGACGCGAGTCAACCAGGTCGCGCTGCAGCGAGACGGCAAGCTGGCTTTCACCGCAGACAACGGTAACCAGGCGTTTCTCTGGGATTTGTCCGACGGCCAGAAACAGTCGGCACTGGCCATTCGCCTGAGGCAGCAAAACTTTTCCAGTTCACGTTTTTCTGATGACGGCAGCTTTCTGGCAACAGGTACCCCTTCCAAACGGGTAGAGCTGTGGAACACTTCAACCGGCGAAAGAGAAGCTTACTGGAAAGCCGCTACACAAGAAAACGAGCGTCCGGGGTCGGCGGTGGTGTATGATGTCGCCATCACACCAGACGGTGACGTTCGCTCAGGCAGCTCAGCCGGCATCGCCCAGGACTGGTATATCACTGACTGAACACAGTAAACAGCAGCCGACATTGACAATGACAGATATCGAACAAAAGCTACAGACTCAGATTGATGAGCTGGAAATGAAGCAGGCTTTTCAGGAACAGACCATTGAAGAGCTAAATAGTGCATTGACCCAGCAGCAGTTTCTGCTCGACAAACTGCTGGTACAGGTACGCTATTTAGCAGGCAAAGTGCAAGGCTCTCAGGCGTCCAATATCGCCAGTGAAAGTGAAGAGACCCCGCCACCGCATTACTGATGCCGCGCAGAAGGCACTGATAAACTGATGATACAAAAACGGGAAGCCTGAGCTTCCCGTTTTTGTCGTCATGACAAGATGGCTTAGTGGTTGCAGCAACCGCCATCATGGTCGTGATCGTGGTCATGACCGCCTTCCTGATGGATATGGCCGTGAGCAACCTCATCTTCGGTCGCCGCACGAGTAGCAACGATTTCAACGTTGAAAGTCAACGTCTGACCCGCCAGCATGTGGTTACCGTCAACCACCACTTCATCACCATCCACTTCGGTCACTTCAACAGGGATAGGACCCTGATCCGTATCCGCCAGGAAGCGCATTCCCACAGTAATTTCATCCACACCCTGGAAGACTTCAGCCGGTACTCGCTGAACCATTTCTTCATGGTGTTCGCCATACGCGTCTTCTGGCGCCACAGTCACTTCGAACTTATCGCCAACTTCACGACCTTCCAGTGCATTTTCCAGACCAACGATCAGGTTGTTATGGCCATGCAGGTAATCAAGCGGCGCCTCAGTGGTTGACTCGTCAACAACGACGCCCTCTTCAGTTTTCACTTGATAAGCCAGGCTTACTACTGTGTCTTTAGCGACTTTCATGTTTACTCCGAATTTGAGCAGGGATTTAATCCGCCATCATACCGGATCTGCCCGCTATGACGCCAATTTTGTTCGTGCCGGCGATTTTACTCCGGCTTGAAAATGCCGATCACCTGTTCTGATGTCGAGCCCGCAACATGTTTGCTGTCTTCAACCGATTTAGGCAGGCGCGTATCGGTATGATGGCAAGCCACACACTCGACTTTCTCTACTTCATTTTCCAGCCACCAGCGAAGGGTGTCTTGCTGCTGGCACGCCGGGCATACCGCCCCGGCGATAAAACGTTTCTTACTCATGGTTCCTTTCCTGCTACTGCCAGGTTCTGTTAATTCGAGGGCCGGTCAGTCCCAGCCATTGTGTCGCTCACGTTCGCCCCGCATTTCCCGATCGAAGATCTCTTCCAGCTCTTTACGGGCTTCTCTGGCCCGGGTGGCTAAGTGGACATCTTCCGAATGCTGGGGTAACAAGTCCCGCAAGGCGGTGGTATCTAATTTGCGAAAATGTGCTTCTGCCCGTTTGGCTTTGTAGGGGTGCATACCCAGTGCAACCAGAGCCTGGCGCCCCAGATCCAGCGCGCCGGCAAAGGTCTCACGAGAAAACCTGTCCACCCCGTGGCTGAGCAACTGATGCGCTTCCACCCGGCTGCGGGCGCGTGCCAGTATTTTCAGGCGCGGGAAATGTTGCTGACAAAGGACAACCACCTGCATCACCTCTTCCGGATTGTCGGTACAGATAATGATAGCTTCTGCTTTTTCTGCGCCGGCCGCACGCAGTAAATCGAGCTGGCTGGCATCGCCATAATACACCTTATAGCCAAACTTACGCAGGAACTGAATCTGACTTGGATCCCGTTCTAATATAGTGACCCGGATTTTATTGGCAAACAGCAGCCTGCCGACGACCTGACCAAAACGGCCAAACCCGGTAATGATCACCCTGGGTTCGCGATCGATCACATCGGATTCTGGTTCATCACTGGCTTCAACCTTAAAAGTACGTATGAACCATTTATCCTGCAAACGTAAGATCAAAGGCGTGGTCATCATAGACAGACTCACCACCACCAGTAAGAAACTGCTCAAATCCGCCTCTAACAACCCTTCGCTGCGTGCAGCAGTAAAGAGTACAAAAGCAAATTCACCGCCCTGACTGAGAATGGCCGCCATCTGGCTGCGCGACTTGGCCTGAATACCGAACAAGCGAGCCAGCAGATACAGGATTAAACCCTTAACCGTCACCAAAGCCACCACAGCCGCGAGAATTTGTAACGGGTATTCCAGCAGCAGGCCGAGATTGACCGCCATACCAACAGAGATAAAGAACAACCCGAGCAGCAGTCCTTTAAACGGCTCGATGGCGATTTCAAGCTCATGGCGGTATTCGCTTTCCGCCAGCAGCACCCCGGCCAGAAAGGTGCCAAGAGCCATAGACAGGCCGAGGATTTCCATGCCCAGAGCAATACCTATCACCAGCAGCAAAGCCGTGACGGTAAAGAGCTCACGCACCCCGGACATCACGACCCAGCGAAACAACGGTCGCAGGAGAAAATGGCCGCCGACCAGCAACACGGCTATGCCTGCCACCATGGCGCCCAAATCCAGCCAGGTGCCGCCATCGCTGCCTGCCAGCAGAGGCAACACCGCCAGCATAGGGATCACGGCGATATCCTGAAACAACAGCACAGCAAAGCCGGATTGCCCGGTTTGCGAGCCGCCTATGCCCTGCTCTTCAATGATCCGCAGTGCTATCGCGGTGGAAGATAACGCCAGCCCCATACCTATCACCAGGGCTACCCGCCAATCCACCGCTCCGACAAATTGGCCGCACAAGAGCACCAGAGAGGCAATCACTAAACTGGTCAGTACCACCTGACTGCCGCCTAAGCCCAAAATGGGTTGTCGCATCTGCCAGAGTTTGCTGGGGTTCAGTTCCAGTCCAATCAGAAACAGCAGCAGAACGACCCCGAACTCGGAAAAATGCAGCACTTCCTCCACATCATTGATCAGCCCCAGCCCCCAGGGACCAATGCCGATCCCGGCCAGCAGATAGCCCAAAACCGACCCCAGCCCGAGGCGCTGGGCTACAGGCACAGCCACAACGGCCGCCGCCAGAAACACCACACCGGCACTCAATACATCAGACGCCATAACGCTTCTCCCTGTCGGCGCCTGTCTCAGCCAATGGTGAGAGCAGCCACTCCCGGTACAACTGCGCATGTTCGCGCCGTTCAGCATCCGGCACCCGTCGTGCCCAATGCAGCACCAGCGGCGGTATCCAGTGCATCTGGCACAGCTCGGCAGTGAGTTCAAACGGTTTCAGGATGTCGCCCACACTGCTGCGGTTATAACCATCCGGCGTGTAGGCTTCGGCTGCCCCGCCCGTAGTGATCACTGAACGCCAGTATTTGCCCTTGGTGGCCTTGCCATCCCCGTGGGCGAACCCTTTGCTGAGCACCACATCAATCCATTCCTTGAGCAGCGAAGGGCATGAGTACATATAAAGAGGGTGCTGAAAAACCAAAACATCATGCTGAGCCAGCAAGGCACGTTCATAAGTGATATCGATGAAAAAATCCGGGTACTTGCCGTACAGATCGTGAAATGTCACATGAGACAGGTTAGCCACTGTCGATAGCATGGCTTTATTGGCAACAGACGCATCGGGGTCCGGATGCGCGTAAATCAGCAGAATGCGTGGTGGGGCGTGCTCCATAGGCCTGGTCCTCATTTCCCTGAGTAACATCATGAGCATTAACGGGATGTCCCGGCTCTTGAAACATCATACCGAATTCTGACGCCAAAAGATCGCTTAATTCCTGAGATTTCAACAGCAAAATAATGCGCTGCCCGTTCCCGGGTCTTCGGCCTTGTTCGCAGTTAACCGAGGTTTAGTATAGACTGCCGCACCAGAAACCTATTTGTTGTGGAGCGGCAACAGCCGGTAGTAACAGGCGATGATCACTTTTTCTGATATTCAATTACTCAGGGGCGGAAATGTCCTTTTAGATCAGGCAACTGCCACTATTCATCCTGGCGATAAAGTCGGGCTGGTGGGCAAGAATGGCTGTGGCAAATCCACCCTGTTTTCGCTGATCAAAAACGAGCTGACCGTCGATGCCGGACAACATTCTGTTCCATCGCACTGGGAACTGGCCTGGGTAGCACAGGAAACACCGGCTTTAGAACGTACCGCACTGGATTATGTGATTGACGGTGACCGGGAATACCGCCAGCTGGAGCAGGCACTGCAGGCGGCAGAACAGGCCGATGACGGCAACAAAGTAGCCCTGCTGCACGACAAGCTCGACGCCATTGGCGGTTACAGCATCAAAGCCCGGGCATCCGAGCTGCTCGATGGCCTGGGCTTTTCGCAAGCCCAGATGGAGTGGAACCTGACGCAGTTTTCCGGTGGCTGGCGGATGCGCCTTAATCTTGCCCAGGCTCTGCTGTGCCGTTCCGATTTACTGCTGCTTGATGAACCGACTAACCACCTGGATCTGGATGCCGTACTGTGGCTGGAAAAATGGCTGCAGAATTACCGGGGCACCCTGGTACTGATTTCACACGACCGCGATTTTCTCGATCCTGTGGTCGGGCGCATTATTCATGTCGAAAACCAGCGTCTGAACGAATACACAGGCAACTACTCATCGTTTGAAAATCAGCGGGCGGAAAAACTGGTTCTGCAACAGTCGATGTATCAGAAGCAGCAAAAGCAAATGTCGCACATGCAGTCCTATATCGATCGCTTCCGCTATAAAGCCAGCAAGGCCCGGCAGGCACAAAGCCGGATCAAGGCGCTGGAGCGGCTGGAAAAAGTGCTGCCGGCCCAGTTCGACAACCCGTTCAACTTTGAATTCCGCGAGCCGGACTCGCTGCCTAACCCGATTATGATGATGGATCAGGTCGCGGCCGGTTATAGTGACACCCCCATTCTGGATAAGATCCGCCTTAATCTGGTACCGGGCAGCCGGATTGGTCTGCTGGGCCGTAACGGTGCCGGTAAATCCACCCTGATCAAATTACTCTCAGGTGAACTGGCGGTACAGGCCGGCGAGCTGACGTACTCGCAAGGGGTGAAAATTGGTTATTTTGCCCAGCACCAGCTGGAAACCCTGCGTCTGGATGAAACCCCGCTCCAGCACATGAACCGCCTGGCCCCTGAGGCAACAGAACAGCAACTGCGCGACTACCTCGGCAGTTTTGGCTTCAAAGGCGACAAGGCACTGGATCTGGTCGGCCCCTTTTCAGGGGGAGAAAAAGCCCGCCTGGTACTGGCACTGATCGTGTGGCAACGCCCGAACCTGCTGCTGCTTGATGAACCGACCAACCACCTGGATCTCGACATGCGCCAGGCGCTGACGCTGGCCCTGCAGTCCTTTGAAGGGGCGATGGTCATCGTCAGCCACGACCGCTATCTGCTGCGCGCGACCACAGACGATTTGTATCTGGTGCATGACAGAAAAGTCGAACCGTTCGACGGCGATCTCAATGATTACCACAAGTGGCTGGCAGAGCAGCAGCGCAGTGAGCGCCGCGAGCAGCAAGCCAGTAAGCCGGACACCGCCAGCAAAGACAACAGTGCCGCTTCACGCAAAGAGCTGAAACGCCTGGAAGCTGAGTTCCGCAAACAAACCGCACCACTGCGCAAGCAGGTTGACAAACTGGAAGCGAAGATGGAAAAGCTCAGCCAGTCACTGGCGACAGCGGAAGCCGCCTTGTCTGATGCCAGCATCTATGAAGCGGACAACAAAGCGCGACTGAACCAGACCTTGCTTGACCAGAGTCAGGCCAAAGCTGCACTGGAAGAGGTTGAGATGGAATGGATGGAACTGCATGAGCAGTTGGAAAGTATGGAACAGGAATTCAATGTCAAATTCTGAACACACCACACGTCAGCCTTTTCAGCCTGATCAGTTCTGGCGTTTCTGTCTGCAGCACTACAGCCTGGGCGGCGTCAGCCAGGCCTGCCTGCAACTTCAGGACGATTTCCGTGGCAACGTTAATCTGGCCCTGTTACTGCTCTGGCTCGACAGCCAGCAGTACTCATTGTCAGAGACAGAAATCCGCCAGCTGGATAAAGCACTGGCCGCGAGCGACAGCCAGCTCAAAGCCTACCGCCAGTTGCGCCGCGCGCTGAAACCTCAGCTGGATCAGCCTGGTTATCAGCAGATGCTGGACTTTGAGCTGCTGCTGGAACAAAGCCAGCAACAGGATCTGATTCGCTGTCTGAACCATCAGGCGCAGCAGGCCAGAGCCGCGTTGCCGCCGCCAGCCGACAACCTGGGCCAGTACTGCCAGCATCTGAATGCCGCCAGCCTGACAGCAGCGATTCGCGGCTGACCACCGTGGTGAAAGCAGTATGATCAAGGCAGCCCGGCTGCCTTACCATATCATCACCACACAACCTGCGGTCAGCGCTCCCATCACCAGATTGAATATCCGTCTGGCTTTCGGCTGGTTCAGCCAGCGGCCAATCATGGTGCCAAATCCGGCCCAGAGTGAGACGCAGGGAAAGCCCACCACAAAGAAAATCAGGGCGACCGCCGCCGCTGACAGCCAGTACCCATCCCCGTTCATGGTAAAGGTACTGATCGCGGTCACCGACATCATCCAGGCTTTAGGGTTAACATACTGGAACAGAGCCGCCGCGAGAAAAGGCATAGGTCTGGCGTCATTGCCTTCAGCCTGAACCCTGCCCCCGGAAGAGGCAATCTTCCAGGCCAGATACAGCAAATAGCCACTGCCCAGCCAGCGCAGGGCTTCATGCAGCACAGGGTATCGCACGAAAAGCACCCCCAGCCCAGCCGCTACCAGCAGAATCATACTCACCAGCCCCCCGCCAATGCCCAGCATGTGCGGCACAGTGCGCCAGTAACCAAAATTAGCCCCTGAGGCCGTCACCATCATATTGTTCGGCCCGGGTGTCCCGGTCATAGTGGCCGCAAATGCGGCCAGAGACATCAAAAATTGCCATTCCAGGTTCATCTGCCACTCCGTGATTCACGCCTTATTGTACCGATACAATTCCAACTTTCACTTGCTTTAACCACGCCAAAGCGGTCAAAATGCAGACTACCAAGGGTGTAATTTGCGATCAAAGGATTTATTGTCACCATGACAATCGAGATCATTCAGCAAGATTTCTTCGAAAGATGTGACGATGGGCTGCCAAAATACCGTCGCCTGGCCGAAACCATGGCACATCTGATTGAATCCGGCCTGCTGACAGCTGGCAGCAAGCTGCCGACGCACAGAGCCATGGCCGATAAACTGCAGGTGACGGTCGGGACCATTACCCGCGCCTATGCCGAAGCCGAACGCCGGGGGCTGGTGGAAGCCAGGGTGGGAGCCGGCACTTATGTCTGCCAGAGTAACCGTCCGGGCTGGGTATTCAGTTACCCCTCTCAGGCACCCGATGAGTGCAATTTTGGCTATAACATCCCGCCTTATCTCGACAGATCAGCGCCGCTGGCACAGGCCATGCAGACACTCGCACAGCAAGCGGATCAGCTCAACCACCTGATGCTGTATCAGGATCCGCAAGGGTTGAGCGAACACAGAGACGTGATTTGCCACTGGCTCAACCGCCATGGCATTCTGCTCGACCCGGCGCGTATGCATTTCACCTCCGGCGCGCAGCATGCCATTCAGCTGGTGCTGTCTGTGTTCTGCCGCAGCGGCGATACTCTGCTGACCGAGCAAGTGGTCTATCCCGGCTTTCTCGGGCTGGCCCGTCAGATGCAGCTTAATGTCAAAGCGGTGGAAATGGATCAGCAAGGCCTGATACCCGAGAGTCTGGATACCGCCTGTCGCCTGTATCAGCCGCGGATGCTTTACTGCACGCCTACCCTGCAAAATCCGACAACGGCAGTCATGAGCCGGGAAAGGCGCGAAGCGATTCTGGCGGTGTGCCGCCGCCATCAGGTACTGGTGATTGAAGATGATGTCAATGGCCTGCTGCCTGTCGACGCCCCGCCGCCGATGGTCAACCTCGACAGTGAGCAAGTGATCCACTTCGGCAGCCTGTCTAAATGCCTCGCCCCTGGTTTACGACTGGGTTATATCCAGGTGCCGGGCAAACATCAGGACAGACTGAACACGGCGCTGCACCATCACTGCCTGATGATCAGCCCGCTGCTCAGTGCTCTGGCCTGCGAGCTGATCCACCAGGGCGATGCCGATCGGCTGCTGACCGCGATCCGGGAAGACATAGCCCAGCGAAAATTGTTGCTCGACCGCTATCTGCACTCTTATCACATTCAGCATCACGCGCAGAGCTTCCATGCCTGGCTCACCTTGCCGGACAACTGGCGGTTGAGTGATTTTGTCGCCGCAGCGCAAGCCAGAGAGGTGATAGTCAAATCGGCTGAGCTGTTTACGCCGCCGGGCAGCACCATACCCCAGGCTGTGCGTCTGGCCATTAGCGCGCCGCACAATCATGATAAACTGGAACAAGGTCTGGCAATCCTTGCTGAGCTGCTGGCTCAGGAGCCATACCCTGATTTTCCGCTGTGAGAGAGAAACTGATGCATCATTTTGAGCCCGCCGCTGGCCTGCGTAACGCCCATATACAAACCATTCTGCCGCGGATTATCCGTCGTCAGGCCCGGTTCGAGCCGCTGGCAGAGCGGATTCAGACCCCGGATGATGATTTTCTCGATCTGGTCTGGACCGGCACACCGTCTCACCATCCGGCGCACAAACCTGTCATGATCCTCTTTCACGGCCTGGAAGGCAGTTTTCGCAGCCCTTACGCCCACAGCCTGCTGTTTGCCGCCAAACAGCAGGGATGGCTGGGGGTGATGATGCATTTTCGCGGCTGCAGCGGCGAAATTAACCGTCAGGCGAGAAGCTATCATTCGGGGGAAACCTCAGACGCCACCTTTTTTATCCGCCTCCTGCGTGAGCGCTTTCCCCACAATCCCCTGCTGGCAGTCGGTGTCTCGCTGGGCGGGAACATGCTGGTCAATTATCTTGCCGAAACCGGCGCCGCGTCGGAACTCACTGCCGCTCAGGTCATCTCACCGCCCTTGGATCTGGCGGCCTGCTCTGACCGGATACAGCAAGGGTTTTCGCGTGTCTATCAGCGCTACCTGCTGGGCTCTATGAAAAAAAATGTGCTAAAAAAAATGGCGTCATTACCGGATACTCTGCCATTTCAGGCCGATCAGATTACAGCGCTACGCTCGCTGCGCCAGTTTGACGATGCCGTCACCGCACCCTTGCATGGTTTCAGCAATGCCGAGGATTACTACCTGCGCTGCAGCGGACTGGGCAAACTGGCCCTGGTCACGACGCCGTTGCGGGTGATTCATGCCGCCGACGATCCCTTTATGACCAAGGCCGTGATACCCAGACAACCGCTGCCGCCGCACATTGACTATCACCTGACCCGGCATGGCGGCCACGTAGGATTTATCAGCGGCAGTTGGCGGGCGCCGAGCTTCTGGCTGGATCACACAGTGCCGGCCTGGTTCAGGGACAAACTGGGGGCATAACAAAACAACGCCTGCAATCAGGCGTTGTTTTGTCAGTATTAACCTATCTTACCGGTGTCAATTAACTGCTGGATGAGTGGCCGCATGATCAGCTCCATCGCAAAGCTCATTTTACCGCCCGGCACCACCAGGGTATTGTGGCGCGACATAAACGATCCCTGAATCATCGCCAGCAGATACGGAAAATCCACGTTTTTGATGCCGCGAAAACGGATCACCACAAAACTCTCGTCCAGACTGGGGATCGCTTTGGCACTGACAGGGTTCGAGGTATCCACCGTCGGCACACGCTGAAAGTTGATATGGGTACGGGAGAACTGTGGCGTGATGTAATTCAGGTAATCATCCATCGAGCGAACAATGGACTCCATCACCGCCTCGCGGGAATGGCCGCGATCCCGGGTATCACGGACGATTTTCTGAATCCACTCCAGGTTAACAATAGGCACCATGCCAATCAGCAGATCCACATGCTGTGCCACGTTGACATCACCGTCCACCACACCGCCATGAAGCCCTTCATAAAACAGCAGATCGGTATTTTCCGGCAAATCCTGCCAGGGGGTGAATGTGCCCGGCATCTGGTTATACGGCACGGCCTCGTCAAAGGTGTGCAGGTAACGGCGAAACTTGCCGCTGCCGTCTTCGCCATACTGGCGGAAAAAGTTGCCCAACTGAGCAAAGTCGTTGGCCTGCGGGCCAAAATAACTGATATGACGGCCTTGCTCTTTGGCTTTGCGGATCTCCACATCCATTTCAGGACGGGTGAACCGGTGGAAACTGTCCCCTTCCAGCCAGGCCGCATGAATGTTCAACATGTTAAACATTTTACGGAAGGCTTCTGAGGTGGTGGACGTTCCTGCTCCGGAGGAACCTGTTACTGCAATGATCGGGTGTTTTGCAGACATGACATACCTTGTCGTTAATCCTAACGGAATCAGTTAGTAACAGGGCCAGAGAAAGCAGTCAAGTTTCACGGGCCCGTTCATCGGCGTCAGCTTCCGTTTTCTGCTGCCGCTTTTCATTATGGCAGCTTTATTCTGCGCTCAGTGAACGGCGCAGTTTAATATCAACCGTCTCATGGAGTTCAGAGAACATAATCACGGCCTCGCCGCTGTCCAGTTGCTGCCTGACTCTGGCGACTTTCTGCTCCAGACTCAGCTCGCGTTCGCCATAGTCCGTGCCTTCGCGCAGAACAAAGTGTTCTATCAAATTATCGAGTGTCTCGGGATCCAATTCTTGCCAGGGGATGATCATACTACTCACCGAAAAATAAGGGGGAAAACCGACACGGCTTTCCCGAAACACCATTAAGCGGCGACGATTTCATAAGAATGTGTCAGCGTGACACCTTTGCCCAGCATCAGGCACACAGAGCAATATTTTTCCAGCGAATCACCGACCGCTTTGGCCACCAGCGCTTCATCAAGATCATGGCCTGTCACCACGAAATGCAGATTGACCGAGGTAAAATAACGCGGTGCCTGCTCGCGGCGCTCTGAGGTCATGTTTGCTTCGCAGGCCGTGGTGGCCTGGCCGGCACTTTTCAGGCCGTCGACCACATCGACGGAGCTGCAACCGCCAGCTGCCATCAGCACCAGTTCCATCGGACTCGGTGCCGTATTGCCGCCGTTGCCGTCCATGACCACACTGTGGCCCGAGTTTGACTGGCCGACAAAAGTCAAACCTTCTACCCATTTAACACGTGATTGCATGCGATGCTCCTTACTACTCAAACCCGCATTTAAAAACTAAGTCACAACTGTGTGATCATGTGCACAGTAAAGCGTCCAAAATGTGCATTTATCGTCACCCAATATCAAGCAATGCGTGTCGAAAAAAGTTAAACTCTTGGACTGAATGTTCACATGCGCTTGCAGCCCAGCCGTTGACTGAATATCCTAGTTGGCAAACAATGATATTGTTATACCCAACCCCAATTCAAGGAATGACGTTGTTGGGCAACACACTGCAGAGGAAGTTAGTAATATGGTTCCAGGTAAACCGCAAACAGATCCAACCTTGGAGTGGTTCCTTTCTCATTGCCACATTCATAAGTACCCTTCAAAGAGTACACTGATCCATGCTGGCGAGAAAGCAGAGACCCTCTACTACATCGTTAAAGGCTCCGTTGCCGTTCTTATCAAGGACGAAGAAGGCAAAGAGATGATTCTGTCCTACCTCAACCAGGGCGACTTCATCGGTGAGCTTGGCCTGTTTGAAGAAGGCCAGGAGCGTACTGCCTGGGTTCGTGCAAAAACACCATGTGAAGTGGCAGAGATTTCCTTTAAGAAATTCCGTCAGCTGATCCAGGTCAACCCGGATATTCTGATGCGACTGTCTGCTCAGATGGCTCGTCGTCTGCAAGTCACCAGCCAGAAAGTTGGCGACCTGGCGTTCCTGGATGTTACCGGTCGTATTGCCCAGACACTGCTGAATCTGGCCAAACAACCTGATGCCATGACCCACCCGGACGGCATGCAAATCAAAATCACCCGTCAGGAAATCGGCCAGATCGTAGGCTGTTCCCGTGAAACCGTTGGCCGCATCCTCAAGATGCTGGAAGAGCAGAACCTGATTTCTGCCCACGGCAAAACCATAGTGGTTTACGGCACTCGCTGATCACTCAGCTGTGATGCAGCCAATGTGAGTATAAGAAAAGCCGCCAGTGCGGCTTTTCTTGCATTTGCACACCCTCCCCCGGCTTTGCATCGTGTTCCTCTAGTCACCTCACAGTTTTTCAGTTGCCTTCCTCATTCCTATTGCTACATTTGGCATATCAGTTTTATGTGGATGCAGCGATATGGATATCGAACGTTTTGCCCCGAATGCGCAGCACAGCCAGGTGCCAACCCGCCCTGTGGTCACTATGGGCCGCTTCCTCACAGCATCAGTGGAAATGACAGGGTTTCAGTCACCCCGTCAGTTACTGGAACAGGAAACCGGTCTGCACGCCGGGATCCTGAGTCGTGACAACGATGCCTGGGTGCTGCCTTTGGATCAGCAGCACTGACACCAACAGCCTGACCTAAAAAAACAGCGACCAAAAGGCCGCTGTTTAAGGTGTTTTTCAGTCAGGCTGAATCACATATTGGTACTTTCGAAGATTTTGTCGGCTGACGCTTCGACAAAGCCCGGATAAAGTTCCCCGTCCGCCTGATGGTAGCGCTTGGCAAACTCATAAAAACCACCGGGAATTGTGCGAACACCGTCGATGAAGGACACATCAACACGGTCAGCCATAGTGGATGACTGCTCCAGCATCACTGCCGGATTGCCTTTCACTTCGCCGCCGGCTTCATTAATGCTGAACCCGTTGTGGCGCAGCAAGCTGTTAACCGCCGCCACTTCCGTGAACTGCTCCAGCTGATTGACGCTTACCGTAAAGTGATTGGCGCCGTAACCGTGAGCGGCCACCCAGCCGGCATACTCGCTTTCCGCGGCCAGCATTTCATAGGTCGCAAAATCCAGCTCCCACAAACGGCCGTTATAGAGGAAAGACGCATCATCCATTGCACCGTCAGGGATCTGCTTTACCAGCGCACGCACCGTGTTCTGCAGTTGTGCAGAGCACTGACCAACCAGCAGTTCACTGATAAACACTTTCGGGGCAGCCGGATTAGGGTGCTCGAAGTGCTCCGCGTACAGTTTCTTCTGCTCGAAATGATAGATACCGCAAGGCTTGTAGCCAATGGCGATAAAAGGTGCAGCCAGAACATCCAGACTGACACCAGGCAGATTAAAGGTACGCAACGCAATATGATCATTCTGCAGAGGCTCTTCCTCTGTCAGCAGATCGTGTACCTGCGCCGCCGACGGGCAAAGACGGGTAGTAAAGTCCTGCCACAGGGCATCAAACAATTTTTCCACTCTTTCCATGATGCGGTTCCCCTTCGAAAATACGGGTTAAGTATGAATTACAGTTGGATCCCTGGAGACAGCTGGGCCGGCAATTCGGTTGCCTCACCTTCCATAGATGCCATTGGGTATGCACAATAATCCGCAGCGTAGTAAGCACTCGGACGCAAATTACCCGAGGCACCCGGACCACCGAACGGCGCATCGCCGCTGGCACCAGTCAACTGGCGGTTACGGTTGACGACGCCCGCACGGATATGATCAATAAAGTATTCCCACTCACTGTCGTCAGTAGAAACCAGACCGGCTGACAAGCCGTAACGGGTATTGTTCGCCATCTCGACCGCCTGAGGCAGTTCCTGATAACGCGCCACCTGCAGCAGCGGCCCGAAGTATTCTTCATCCGGCAGTTCGGCTATCTTGCTAACTTCAATGATGCCCGGAGTCACTATGGCGCCCTGACCGCGATCGGCTTTCAGCAGCGGCTCGCCGCCCATAGCAATCAGACGCTCCTGGGCTGCCACGATATTATCGGCAGCCAGGGTCGAAATTTGCGGGCCCATGAAAGGTTGCGGCTCGGCAAACGGACCGTCCACCTTAATGGCTTTGGCCGCTTCGACCAGCGCCGTAACCAGTGCATCACCTTCTGCCCCTTCAGGGACATAGAGGCGACGGGCACAGGTACAACGCTGTCCGGCACTGATGAAAGCCGACTGGATAATGGTGTACACAGTAGACTTCAGATCACCGTACGCCTTGGAGATAACCATAGGGTTGTTGCCGCCCATCTCCAGCGCCAGCATTTTACCCGGCTGGCCGGCAAACTGACGGTGCAGGATATGACCTGTATTAGCGCTACCGGTAAACAGCAGACCGTCAATACCGGCAGACTGTGCCAGGGCTTCACCGGTTGCACGTGCACCCTGAACCAGATTAAGCACACCGGCTGGCAGACCCGCCTGCTCCCATAATCTGATGGTTGCTTCCGCCACTTTTGGCGTCAGATCAGAAGGCTTAAACACCACAGTGTTCCCCGCCAGCAGCGCAGGTACAATATGGCCATTTGGCAGGTGACCGGGGAAATTATACGGACCGAAAACGGCCATCACGCCCAGCGGACGGTGACGCAGTACAGCTTTGGTACCTGCCACGTCTTTTTCACGCTCGCCGGTACGCTCATTGTAAGCACGCAGAGAAATGGCAATCTTACCCACCATGGCACCGGCTTCAGTACGCGTTTCCCACAGCGGTTTGCCGGTTTCTTCGGCAATAGTGCGGGCAATGTGCTCGCTGTTGTCTTTGACCAGGGCAGCGAAGCGCTCAACGATAGCCTGACGCTCTTCCAGACGGGTATGACGCCAGGTAACCAGTGCCTGACGCGCGCTGGCCACAGCCTGCTCAACCTGCTCGGTTGTGGCACTCTTACCTTCCCAGATCACTTCACCGCTGAATGGGTTCAGCGACTGCATCGCTTCGCCCTGACCGGCTTGCCAGTTACCTGCTATCCATTGTGTCATTTTGTATTCCACCCTAGTTATTGAGCAATCAGGCGAACCTGATCCCCGTTTTTCACTTCTAACACCTTGGCCATTTCCGGAGAAATGATGGCCAGATTACGTTCACCATCCAGTGCCGCTTTACCTACCGTTGCACGGAAACCGGCAAAACGGGTATTACTGATGATGTAATTATGCGAGCTGTGATGTTCACCGATCTCAACCGTACAGCGCTGAGATGCACGGACCGACTCAATATGGCGAAGATCGCACTCCACCGTGGGGCCGGCATCAAAAATATCGACATAACCGCGGTTGACGAAACCTTCTGCTTCCAGCAATTTTAGCGCCGGGCGCGTATTGTCGTGTACCTGCCCAATCACGGCCTGGGCATCTTTGCTCAGCAGGTTGACGTAAATGGGCAATTTCGGCATCAGATCGGCAATAAATTCTTTCTTACCGATACCTGTCAGGTAATCGGCTTCGACAAAATCAATCGAGAAAAAGTGCTCTTTCAGCCATTCCCAGAACGGGGAATTTCCCTGCTCATCTGATACACCGCGCATTTCGGCAATCACAGTGTCAGAAAAACGGTGGCTGTGCTCGGCCAGCATAAGGAAACGGCACTTGGACAGCAGCTTACCGTTCAGTCCCTGACGCCACTGAGGACGCAGGAATAAGGTGCACAGTTCACTCACACCCGTGTAGTCATTACCGAACGTCAGTACCTTCAGCACTTTGTGCACATCCAGATGATGTGAATTATGGACCAGGGTGCTGAGGTGATAAGTATAGAATGGGTTATCCAGTCCGACTGCCGCTTCCAGGGCGGTCGTACCAGCAATTTCGCCTGTCTCAGTGTCTTCCGCCACCATGAGGTAGCCTTCCGGACCCGGTGCAGTGACGTCTTTATTAAAGCTTTCCACTGAATGCGCGATCCGATTGCTGAGGATCTCCTCATTAACCGGCAATGATGTGAAGCCGTGACCTGATTCGTCAGCGCACATCATCAGTGCAGGTAAATCAGCTTTTGTAATTGGACGTATAACCAGCATCGAACTCCCTCCTGATGCAGGTAGCAACACAGGTTGCTAACTCTGAATATCTGTAATTTCTTTCTCTTCTAAAAACTACCCCGGGCGACACCCGGGGCAGCAAGCAGGGCAAGCTATTGTGCCTGCCCTTGTCTTATTATTGGTTGTAAAGCTTGGCGATGGCACGTTCCAGACGGGCCAGACCTTCTTCGACATCCGATTTTTCAATCACCAGAGAAGGCGTGAAACGCACGACATTGGTACCGGCTACCAGCACCATCAGACCTTCTTCACCAGCAGCCAGCAGCACATCACGTGCACGGCCCTGCCACTCAGCATTCAGGGCTGCGCCCAGCAACAGGCCCTTACCGCGTACTTCAGCGAAGATAGGGTACTGAGCATTGATTTTCTCAATCCCGTCGCGGAACCATTGCTCACGCTCTTTAACACCGGCCAGTACTTCCGGCTTGCTGACTTCGTCAACCACAGCTTCTGCCACGGCACAGGCCAGCGGGTTACCGCCGTAAGTCGAACCGTGAGTACCGATTTTCAGGTGCTGTGCCAGCTCAGTGGTGGTCAGCATGGCACCAATCGGGAAACCGCCACCCAGCGATTTCGCTGTGCTCAGGATGTCAGGCGTCACGCCCAGACCCTGATACGCATAGAATTCACCGGTACGGCCGTTACCTGTTTGTACTTCATCGAAAACCAGCAGCGCGTTGTGCTTGTCACACAACTCACGCACACCCTGGATAAATTCCTGAGTCGGAGAGACGATACCGCCTTCACCTTGCAACGGCTCCATCATGACAGCACAGGTGCGGTCAGAGATGTGTGCTGCCAGCGCGTCCAGATCGTTGTAAGGCAGGTGTGTGACAGCCTGAGGCTTAGGACCGAAACCGTCAGAGTATGCCGCCTGACCACCTACGGTCACAGTGAAGAAAGTACGGCCGTGGAAACCTTGTTTAAAGGCGATGATTTCATCTTTTTCCGGACCGAATTTGTCGGCGGCATAACGGCGCGCCAGTTTCAGTGCGGCTTCGTTCGCTTCAGCACCAGAGTTGGCAAAGAAGACTTTCTCGGCAAAGCTGACTTCCGTCAGTTTTTTCGCCAGGCGCAGTGCCGGCTCATTGGTCATGACGTTGCTCAGGTGCCAAATTTTCTCACCCTGCTCTTTCAGTGCTGACACCATAGCCGGGTGGCAATGGCCCAAGCAGCTCACCGCGATACCACCGGCGAAATCGATGTACTCACGATCATCCTGGTCCCACACACGGGCACCTTTACCTTTCACCGGGATGATTTGCATTGGGGCATAACAAGGTACCATGACCTCATCAAAGGTTTGACGTCCTACTTTTTGATCCGTCGCCATTATACTTTCCTTCTGTGTATATCGCTTTGCGCATAGTATTTACATAATTTTAACCGATTCCAATAGCAGAAAATGTTTTTCCTTTGCGGAAAGTGCGTCATATAACTGCGATGGATACATATTTATGCGCGAGTAAGGAAAACTTATTAAGACGATTTTAAGGAAAGGTGTTTTTCCCTGTAGGAATCAATGCCCCTGTTCATGATTTGGCCAAATGCATAAGCTTGCGACAAAGGCCGGATGAATATTTTTCAGTCAATGTTAAGAAAAGTGATGCAGATCGCGCTTGTGAGACAGCCAAAATCGCTAAAAACACCCATTAGAAAGACTAATGGCTCATTAGCCAGGCCACATTTGACAAGGCCTGGCAGCGAAAAAAGAGAAAGAAAGGGGCAGATAACAAGAGAGGTAAAAGCCGGTTTCAGCGACGCAGAAAATTAGCCAGCAGCTGATGACCCTGCTCAGTAAGAATACTTTCCGGGTGGAACTGAACACCTTCCAGCGGCAAAGTGCGATGGCTGATGCCCATAATCTCATCCGGCTTGCCGTCTTTTTCTGTCCATGCCGTGACTTCGAAACAGTCAGGTAAGCTATCGGCCTGCACCACCAGCGAGTGATAACGGGTCACCGTCAGGGGATTATTCAGACCGCAAAACACACTGTGGTTATTGTGTCGCACCGGGGAGGTTTTGCCATGCATAACCTGCCGGGCGCGCACGACTTTGGCGCCAAAGACCTGCGCCATCGACTGATGTCCCAGGCAGACTCCCAGGATCGGCAGTTTGCCAGCAAAATGAGCAATCGCCGCCAGGGAAATACCGGCATCATCCGGGGTACACGGGCCAGGGGAGATCACCAGATGGGACGGCGCCAGCGCAGCAATCCCCGCCAGATCTATCTCATCATTACGGACCACCTTCACCTCAGCACCCAGCTCACAGAAATACTGGTACAGGTTGTAGGTAAAAGAGTCGTAATTATCAATGATCAACAGCATAAGTCTCCCTGCCCTGGCAAAATCGGCGCCCTATTTTGCAACAGGGAGGGAGAAAGGCAAGCAGGATTGCCTCCTGCCGGCCTTTTTAGCGCCAAAAGCGCAGGATCAGTGCTTCATCTGACAGCTGTCACCGTTATACACAGCTTTCAGGCGGCCGGTTAAGCGCAGCGGCGCGTAGCTGCAAGGCACTTCGAACACCCCGTAAGCCAGCAGGCTCAGGCTCACCTGATCGCCGGCAGCAATGCCGACATGGTTTAAGAACACATTGTCCTCCCGGTAGCGACGCTGCTTGCCCGGCATCAGCCATGTTTGTGTACTGTCCCAGTACCAGCGATTGAATACCGGATAAACGGGATGGGCACTCTTGTTTTTGAACGTCAGCTGAAACCGGCGCGGATCAGGCTGTGCATAGCGCAGGCTGACCACCACAGGATCATGGTCTGAGGCAGAAAAGGGCCCGGCCGATTTCACCAGATCCCCTGTGTGCTTATCTGAGTACTCAAACAAACTACTTTCGACCGAATTGATGTGCCACTCTTCAATACCCGCCACTTTCCCGGCCAGCGACAGGTTAGCCAGTGCGTGATCCAAACTGCCCAGCTCTCCCTCATAGCTGTAGGAATAAGCCGGCACGTCGTGGCCTTTGTCGGCCAGATTCACCAGGCCCAGCCCTTTGCCTGCTTCCACACCGTGCTCATGCAGCACTTTACCGGCTACCGAAGTGCCGGAAGCCGACAGTATCTTGCGCTCTGCACTGGCCGGATCATAGTCAGTCAGAATGCGGATAGGATCTTCCTTGGCGTACGCATTCATATCACCCAGCACCAGCAGATCACCCTCGATATTTTTCAGTGTCTCAGCCAGTACCATAGCGGCAGAGACCCGGAACGCATTACAGTGGCCCTGTAAATCAGCCGGATCGCTGTCAAATTCACCCCTGACCCAATCTTCGTAGCAACCTGAGCCTTTGGATTTCAGGTGATTCACCACCACGGTCAATGGCTGCGCGTCCGCCGCGCCTTGCACCGCGAAAGTCTGCATCAGGCTGTCACGCTGGTACTTATCCAGCTGTTTCGTCTCGCCCTGAGGACTCTCACCGGACAAGTGCTGCTCCGGCATCCGAATGACCTGCGCCGCTGACGCCGGCTGTACTTTGCCCGGACGGTAAATCAGCGCCACTGTGATGGCATCCGAGCCCAGAAACCGGCCCTGGTGCATGTCAGCCTGCTCAATAGTGATGAAGCTGTAGTGATCCGCCGGATCACTGAACTGCTGGTTCAGCGTGGTGACCAGATTGGCCAGCGCACTGTCATCACCAAAACCGTTATTTTCCACTTCCATGATACCGACGATATCGGCATTCATAGCAGTCAGCGCATTGACTATCTTGCTGCGCTGCAGCTGGAAATCACTCAGGGTGTTGGCACCACGGTTGCAGCCATTGGCCGCATCGGCATCGGCCTGATCTTTACACATCGCATTCAGCGCGCCGCCTATGTCACTGTCGCTGGTAAAGAAATTAAGCACGTTGAAACTGGCGACTTTCAGCTGCGTATCCGGCACCGCCTGCGGGGCCGGGGTACGATCGTCATGGTGGATAAAATCCGCTGCCGACAGGGTGTTAGTGGGCAGCAGACGGTACTCGCCGTAGCTGTAGCCAATCACCCCTTCAAGATTCACGACAGTGTCGCCCACCCGAATATAGCCCTGCTCGGCATCCAGTGCCGGAAAATAAGGCATCACGCCATCCGGCGCCTTGGCATCAGTATCAATGTAGAGCTGATTGCGGTCATTCGCTGCCGCCAGTGCTTTGGCTTGCTCGCTGCCGGCCACATAGAGCTGAGTGGGTTTCATTAGCGGCGCAGCGTGTGACAGCACCATATTGTTACGGTACGAGGAGTAATCAAAACCAAAATTGCGGGTCACTTTCAGCTGACTGTCTGTTACCAGCCGGACACGCATGCCTTCATAGCGTTCCATGGCATCAGCCAGCTGCTCACCGTCTCTGACGCTAATGGCAACAGGTGCCGGTACAACGCCCGGCGCTTCGATCACCAGCTTGTCCTGCTCGGCCAGCAACTGCGTCAGGTCGTAGTGCTCTTTAACCCTGGCTTTGAGACACACCGTCATTCCCGGCTGCACATCCGCCGCCACCTTAGTGCCGGTGTAGACAAAGATACCGTCAGAAGTGTCAGGGTTGTCATCACCCTGCGGATCCTGCATGAAGAAGCCTTTATAGAGGCTGTCCGTTTTGGCCGTCACCACCCCGCGCACGTAATAGGCCTCTGAGCTGGTGTACTGGCCGTCAGGGATCACTGGGCTCTTGAGGCCGTCTCCCTGAAGCTGATAAATCGGGGTCAGGGTTTGCGTGTCACAGCTAAAGGTGTCGGCCATTGCCTGCACAGGCAATAAGCCCACGGCAGCCGCCAATGGCAAAAGTGTGGTTCGTAGCATGTCTGCAATCCTTTACATTTATTGAGATCTATATCTAAAAAGGAATGCATTATTTAACACTTATACATCTCATAAATGTGACAGCATTAACAAACACTACACATATGCACCATATGACTTCATTTTAGTGATCTTACTCTAAAAAACAGCAGGGGTAATTTGCGGTAAACGGGCACAAAAAAAGCAGAAGGTGCTGCCTTCTGCTTACATTTGTACGCTTAATGAGATTTATGATTAAGGGCGGGCAACAAAACCCACGGCCTGGTAAACCTTCTTCAGCACCTCGGCGGCACGTGCAGAGGCTTTCTCGGCACCGGTTTTCATCACCTGATCCAGGAAAGCGCGATCTTCACGGTATGCGTGATAGCGCGCCTGAAGCGGCTCCAGCATCGCCACCACCGCTTCGGCGGTATCTTTCTTCAGATGGCCGTACATTTTATCGCTGTACTCGGCTTCAATGTCGGCCAGGCTCTTGCCTGTCACACCCGACATGATACCCATCAGGTTCGACACCCCAGGTTTATTTTCGATATCAAACACCACACGTGGTGGCTCTTCAGAATCGGTTACCGCACGCTTGATCTTCTTGGTGATCGCTTTCGGGTCTTCCAGCAGACCAATCACATTGTTGCGGTTGTCGTCTGACTTGGACATCTTCTTCAGCGGATCCTGCAGGCTCATTACACGCGCGCCAACTGGCGGAATGTAAGGCTCAGGCACCACAAAAGTATCGCCATACAGATTGTTGAAGCGAATCGCGATGTCACGAGCCAGCTCCAGGTGCTGCTTCTGGTCATTGCCCACAGGCACCTGATGCGCGCCGTACAGCAGGATATCTGCCGCCATCAGCACAGGATAAGAGAACAGGCCGGCATTGATGTTTTCCGAATGGCGCTGTGATTTGTCTTTAAACTGCGTCATACGGTTCAGCTCGCCCATCTGGGTGTAGCAGTTCAGCACCCAGGCCAGCTGAGCATGCTCACGGGCATGCGACTGAACGAACAAGGTGCTCTTTTCCGGGCTGACGCCCACCGCCAGACACAACGCCAGCGCATCCAGCGTGGCTTCACACAGCGCTGCCGGGTCCTGGCGGACTGTGATGGCATGCAGGTCCACCACACAGTAGTGGCAGTTGTACTCATCCTGCATTTGTTCCCACTGACGCAGCGCACCCATGTAGTTACCAATACTTAACTCACCGGAAGGCTGTACGCCACTAAATACAATGGGTTTACTCATGATGGGATATTCCTGTTTGTCCTAAACATATCCGGCGGCACCTATGCCGCCTGAAAACAATAAGTGACCGGCTAAACCTGACGCCGATCGAGTCAACGCTGCGATTAGGCGATAGCCACTACATCCAGCAACTGGCTGAACTGATCCAGCACCCGATCCGGGTGACTGTCACTGATCGGCAGGCCATAGTTGTAGCCATAAGTCAGGCCGACAACATAGCATGAGGCCGCCTGAGCCGCCAGAACATCATTACGGGAGTCGCCGACCATCAACATCTCGCTGCAACTCAGGCAATGTTTTTCCATCAGCCAGTGCAGCGCGTAAGGGTCCGGCTTTTTCTTCGGGAAGGTATCGCCGCCGATCACATCGGTAAAATACTGGCTGATCCCGTACTCTGCAAGAATATGCGGCACAAACTGTGAGGGTTTGTTGGTGACAATCGCCATAGGGATCCCTGCCTGATGCAGGGTTTCCAGCGTTTCTGTCACCCCCGGGTAGAGCACTGTCTTCTTGTGACCGCCTTCGCGATAAAAACGGTTAAACATCACCAGTGCTCTTTGATGCAGCTCGGGATCCAGCGCCGGGTCCAGTTCAATACTCTGACTCAGGGCGCGGCCAATCAGAGTCTCAGCACCATTGCCTATCCAGGTCTGGGTCTGCGCTTCGGTCACGCCGGGTAAGCCCAGCGCTTGCATGGTTTTATCAGCAGCGTCGGCAAGGTCCGGTACACTGTCGAGCAAGGTGCCGTCCAGATCAAACGCGATAAAGGTAATGCCTTCAATTTTCATTAACGCTTCACCTTGGCCAGTTCTGCCCGCATCTCGTCAATCACGGTTTTGTAATCCGACTGACCAAAAATCGCCGACCCGGCCACAAACATGTCAGCACCAGCCTGAGCGATTTCGCGGATATTCTCCACTTTCACCCCACCGTCAATTTCAAGCCGGATTTCACGGCCAGAGGCCTCAATCCGCTCGCGCACCATACGCAGCTTTTCCAAGGTATGCGGAATGAAAGACTGCCCGCCAAAACCCGGATTGACCGACATCAGCAAAATCATGTCCAGCTTGTCCATCACGTGGTCGAGATAATGCAGCGGCGTGCCCGGATTGAATACCACACCGGCCTGACAGCCGTGGTCTTTGATAAGTTGCAGGCTTCTGTCCAGGTGCTCGGTCGCCTCGGCATGAATGGTGATCATAGTCGCGCCGGCCTTGGCAAAATCCGGAATAATGCGATCCACCGGCTTGACCATCAAATGCACATCAATCGGCGCAGTAATGCCATAATCACGCAGCGCTTTACAGATGGGGGCACCAAAGGTGAGGTTAGGGACGTAGTGGTTATCCATAACATCAAAGTGGATAACATCGGCACCGGCGGCCAGCACTTTTTCAACGTCTTCACCCAAACGGGCAAAATCGGCAGACAAAATGGAGGGAGCGATCAGAAAATCCGTCATGTTCAGCCTCTGTACTTGAGTGGGTTCCCGCGCGGTATAGCTATACGGGGCAGTAAATGGGCAAAATTCTACCCGATATCCACCCCGATGTCTTACCGATTTGTTCCGCAGCCCTCTCTGTGTTTACAGGCTAAGCTAAAGCGTAAGGAAGCGCAGACGACAGGAGTTACTCATGAAGCACAAACCCGCATCAAAGAAAAACAACCTGTGGCGCAGCGTGGGCGCTGCTCTGCTGGGGGTTCAGTCCGATCACAGCCGGCAACAGGATTTCAGCCAGCCCAGTGCCCTGCCCTTCATTCTGGCAGGACTGGTCGCTATCTTTCTGTTTGTGGGAATGCTGGTGATCATCAGTCGTTTTGTGGCGGGCTGAACAGCGCCAGCAGCTCGTCCACTTTATTGCGGCCACCGCCGTTTCGGCTGATCGTGCGTTTTACCCGCACCACTGACAACGCCGCGCCGTGATACAGGCGGCGGGTCAGCGTAGTGTCGTGATTGGAAATCAGTACCGGAATGTCACGCTCTGTGGCGGCTTTTTCTGCCACATCGGCCAGTGCCGCCTGATCGTCCAGACTGAAACCATTACCGGCATAAGAGGTAAAATTGGCCGTTGTTGACAGCGGCGCATAAGGCGGATCGCAATAAATCACACTGCCTTTGCGGGCGCGGGAAAAGGTCTGGTGGTAGCCTTCACAGATAAAGGTCGCTTTTTTGGCCTTTTCCGCAAAGTGGTACATTTCTGCTTCCGGGAAGTAAGGCTTTTTATACGAACCAAACGGCACATTAAAGCCGCCTTTCTTGTTGTAACGGCACAAGCCATTAAAGCCATGGCGGTTCATATAGAGAAAATACAGGGAACGCAGGTAGGTATCCTGAGTCTGGTTAAACGCTTCGCGGATAGCCAGATAGGCACCTTTCTGGTTGTATTCCGGGGTGAAATACTGCCGAGCGTCTTCGATATAACGCTCGGGTTCATGCTTAATCACATTGTAAAGATTGATTAAATCCGGATTGATATCAGCCAGCAGATAGTCGTCGTAGTCCGTGTTAAGAAACACAGAGCCCGCACCGACAAAAGGTTCAACCAGTTTTCGTGCAGGTGGCAGATGTCGTCTGATGTCCTCGACCAGAGAAAACTTGCCTCCGGCCCATTTCAGAAAGGCACGCTGCTTTTTCATTTGGTTAACCTACCACCCATAACGACTGTCTTTTCAAAGGTGGCGGATTGTAACCTATTTCTCACCTGACCCATACTGCTTGGGGACAATTATCCCCCTAACAACTGAATTACTGCCGACCGGGCGCCATGCGGTTACTGAACCCGGTCGATTTCACGGTGAATCTGCGTATAAGATTTCACCCAAGGCTGCACCGATTGCACTTTCGCCGGTAACCGCGCCTGTGCCCGGCGGGCGGCAGCTACGCTGCTGTAATCACCGGTGACCACAATATACCAGCGCACGCCCTGCCGCTGGGTCTGATACACCTGGGCGGTATCTTCAATCCCGTATTCATTGAGGAAACTGCGGGTGGCGTCCAGCGAATGCATAGCGGCCAGCTGCAGCGCATAATGACGGCTATTGACCGACTTGAGGGTATCTTTATCTTCTGCCATTGCTGCCTGCAGGCCGGTCAGCTGCGGTGCTGTTGGAGCCGCGTCTGCCGTTGGCTCTGGCGTCGAAGCGGCGGCGGGAATGCCGGTTTCTCCCCCCTCAGCCGCGGGAGTATTAGCCGCCTGACTGAGAGCGCCCTGGGCTGCCACTGCCAGCTCGCCTGAGCCACCGGTTTCCTGCTCGGTGAGCATGGCATCCACCACATCCGATGGTACCACCACGCGCTGGCCTGCGGTATTGCTGCGGCCAACGGTCAATCCTTCAATCTTGACCGGCTCAGGTAAGATCTCCGCATTTGCCTCAGCAGGTGCGGACGACCCCGCTTCTGCTATCTGGCTATCGCTATTATCTGTGAGGCCAGCGGCTCCGCTGTCCGTTGCAAGTGGCAGCTCATCATGCTCATCCGGCAACACAGCCAGGCCATCAGCCGACTGCGCCAGCACTTCATCTGCTGCCGTCATATCCGGGCTGAGTGATTCCGTATCGGATTGAGATGATGCCGTCTGATCGGGGAAGTACCAGAACACCAGGCCGGCCGCCGCAATAACCAGCAACAACAGCAAGAGTGCGGCCGGGGAAAAAGCTCTGGAGCTTGTATTGGCCATATTCACCACCTCCGTGTGATTGAGTGCCGACAACGCGCCGGGTGTCGGCGCCACATCCTCCGCCTGCGCTTTGAGGGCCCGACGTTGGTTGGCATCGAGTGAATGGGTGGCCAGAACCAATTCCAGAAACGCCTGTACTTCCTGTTCAGACAGTAAGGGAATTTCCAGCTCCAGTGGCGTCTGTCCCTGACCATGAGAGACCTGATGCAAGGCTTTGGTTAACCGACCAGTCTGACTAAAGAGTAGTACATTCACCTGCCAGTCTGCTGAATCTTGTGCTTTCACCACCAGAGCCCACAGCTCGCCAATCAGTGCCGGACTGAGCATATGGGCATCATCGATCACAAGCAGCAGCTCGACCGGTTTTCCAGCCAGCAGACGCTCAACACTCTGGTGCAGGGGATCACTCTCGTTAAACACTGCGCCCGGGATCAGTTGGTTAAGCAATATGGTTCTGTGCTGGTTGTCATTCTGTGCCGGGTGACACATCAGCAAGGCCTGTCGGGTATTGTTAATACCGTCTGAGTCGGCCCATTGCTCAAGATACCGCTGCGCCAGCCAGGATTTACCGGCCCCGGGTTCGCCGCTGATTTGGATCAAATGGGAGCTGAATCGGGTCAGAAACTGTACCCGGGAAAGCAGTTGGATCTGGCTGTCCAGATCCAGAGACGTCAGAGAAGCGGCTATCGTCATGTATTATTACAACATCAGGGTTCTATCACCTGACGCAGGATATCATTCGGTACATCAGAAACGACCTCAGCACGACCAATTCCAGTCGGTAATACCAGCCTGAGCTTACCTGACAACACTTTCTTATCCCGCATCATGTGCTTGATATAATGGTCAAAGTTCATAGTTTCCGGTGCAACGACCGGCAGGTCAGCTTGCACCAGCAATGAACGGATTTTTTCCGCTTCTGCTGATGTCATCAAACCTAACAGACAAGCCGTTTGTGCTGCTTGTACCGTACCGGCAGCAACAGCTTCACCGTGAAGCCAATTACCATACCCCATCTCAGCTTCAATCGCATGACCAAAAGTGTGACCTAGATTCAGCAGCGCGCGCACACCTGACTCTTTCTCGTCAGCAGCAACCACATCCGCTTTGATCTGGCAGCATCGGGCAATCGCCTGACTCAATGCTTTGGCATCCAGCGCACGCAATTGATCCAGATGTTGTTCCAGCCATTGGAAGAAATCCTGATCAACGATAATGCCGTATTTGATCACTTCCGCCATACCGGCAGCAAACTCGCGGGCAGGCAGGCTTTTCAGACAGTCAGTGTCAATGATCACCGCCTGAGGCTGATAAAATGCCCCGACCATGTTTTTACCCAAAGGGTGATTGACGGCCGTTTTACCGCCGACCGATGAGTCCACCTGCGCCAGCAGGGTGGTCGGAACCTGAATAAAATCCACCCCACGCTGGAAACAGGCAGCGGCAAAGCCCACGACATCGCCAATCACGCCACCGCCCAGTGCTACCAGCACCACGTCGCGGCCGTAACTGCCTTCCAGCAGAAATGTCATGATTTGATTAAAAGTATCGAGGGTTTTGTACTGCTCGCCGTCAGGGAGGTTGAGCAGGGCCACGTCCTTTGCCAGTGGACTGAGCGTGGCCTGCAGTGTGTCGGCATAAAGAGGGGCGACAGTGTCATTACTGACGATAACAACCCGTCGACCAGTCACAGAGGTGAAATAGTCCGGATCAGACAGTAATCCGGTGCCAATTGAAATATCGTAACTTCTCTCACCCAGACTGACTGTAATCCGCTCCATGACTCGTTGTTTCTCCGTCGTTAACGCTCTTCCAGCATTTTGATAATTTGATTAGCAACGACCTTAGCACTCTGGTCGTCGGTACGTACTGTGTAATCCGCTACTTCTTCATACAATGGATTACGCTCTTCTGCAAGCGCTTCAAGCACTTCACGAGGTTTGTCGGTTTGCAGCAGAGGGCGCTTCTTGTCACGCTGAGTACGTGCCAGCTGTTTCTCAATGGTGGTTTCCAGATACACCACGATACCACGAGCTGACAGACGGTTTCGGCTCTCTTTGCTTTTCACCGAGCCTCCCCCGGTCGCCAGGACTATGCCTTGCTCCTGGGTAAGATCGTCGATGACCGCTTCTTCACGGGCACGGAAGCCTTCCTCGCCTTCTACGTCGAAGACCCAGCTGATGTCGGCGCCGGTACGCTCTTCGATCACAGTATCTGAGTCAAGAAACTCCATATGTAACTGCTGTGCAAGGTGTCTGCCAATGGTGCTCTTACCGGCCCCCATTGGTCCTACCAAGAAAATATTTCGTTTTTCAGCCATGTTTAGCAAATATACGCGCGATTAAAAAATAGACAAAACCGCCCACAGGCTATTGATTTACAAGCCTGAGGCGCCAACTTCCTCACATTTCATTCGTGATAAGACCGAAAATTATCTCAGGACTCACTGCTGTTTGGCAATAGCCAGTCTCAGTCAAGCGTCTAATCTCAGCAAAATAAACACCCCCTGCGCCTGCGCCTGGCCTCACTATCGGAGGATTTTCGGGGTCACGAAAATTAATAATTCACGTCTGGTATCACGTTCAAGCTCTTGCCTGAACAGACTGCCCAGTAAGGGGATGTCCCCCAGCAAGGGAACTTTACGCACGGCCTGACTGAACTGGTGCTGGAAAATGCCGCCCAGGACTATGGTCTCGCCATTGTCCACCAGCACCTGGGTGCCAATCCGCTGGGTATCAATCGCCACCGCTTCTCCTGTGCCTGTCATCACCGTCTCGCCGGGCTTATTCTGTGTGACTTCAAGATCCAGCACCAGCTTGTCATCCGGGGTGATCTGCGGCGTCACCATCAGGCTCAGCACCGCTTTCTTGAAGGAAACAGACACCGCGCCACTTGACGAGGCTTCGAGATAGGGAATCTCTGTCCCCTGCTCAATATAGGCCATTTTTTTGTTCGTTGTGACCAGTCGGGGGCTGGAAATGATTTCTGCTTTCTCCTCAGCCTGCAGGGCCGACAATTCCAGATCCAGCAGTTGATCCCCCCACCTGGCCACCTGAAAGGCCATTCTGGCAGCGCCAGCCTGAGCGCCAAGGTTCACATTGAGATAATCACTGACATCCGGTTTAAGGTTATCAGCCCCCAGCGCCGCCAGGTTTCCTTCAATGGAACCCCCGAGCGTCACGCTGCCACTGGTATCTAACATCCCCCAACGTACGCCAAGATCCGTGATATCCTTCTCATTCATACTGACAATGCGCGCTTCTATCTGCACCTGCTTGACCGGTTTATCCAAGGCGTCAATGATAGCAAGCAGGGTCTCTATGCTGTCAGCCACTTCCTTGACAACCAGAGCGTTCGTTCTGTCATCCACATGCAAAGCACCATACTCGGTCAGCAACCCCGATTGGCCGGGTTTACCTGCCAGCATGTCCGCTAAATCCGTGGCTTTAGCGTAACGGATAAGAACCACTTCGGTTTTAAGTTCCCCGCCCTGCAAGGGTTGACGGATAGCCTGCGGCTCCTGAGCAGCCATTGCCGCTCTTGGCGCCACCACCATGATATTGCCGTGCCGCTGATAGGCCAGTCCTTTCATCTGCAACACAATATCCAGCGCCTGAGACCAGAGCACATCTTTGAGATTCAGGGTAATATTGCCCTGCACTTCATCGGAAACCACCAAGTTATGCTGCTGGTGTTCAGCCATCACCTGTAATAACTGGCGTACTGGGACATCCTGAAAATTAAGCGACAATCGCTTCCCATTCGCAGAAGATAGTCCCTCAGACCCTGCCATTGCCGAGGCAGTGCCAAGCACAGAGATCATGCAGTATGTCAGCATGAACAGTGCACAAAAAGTATGCATGTTTTTCTTTCCTGAATAATTCTGCTCAGACTGGAGTCAGGAGGGGTTTTCTGGCGCAATCAACCGCCCACCCCGCCGAGACAGATGAAGAATGTGATGAGTCACAACAGGGCAACCGGGCACACCGCGGGTCTGTAAAATTAATCCGGTTTGCCCGGCATCCACGCTGAGTACTCTGACTCTGGGCCCGATAACCTGATCTGGCCTGGCTTTGAACAGCCGCCCGTCCTCAGCACTCAGCAGCGCCGCCCATCCGTACTCATCCTTGACGCTGCCCTTCATCATCAGCCCCTTAACCAGCATGTCGCTTGCCGATGCTTGGCACGCTACAGGTTCGGCCTCAGTCGCCTCAAAGCGCTGAAACGGAGAACCAAGCGGACTGACGTTATATTCAGGCGCCTCTGCCAGACTGAACCCTGTGACGGGCACAGCCACTAACAGCAAAGCAAAGCTGCCCATGCGATAAAGAAAGAAACGGTAAAAAAAGGGGCGGAGGAATAAATGGCGGAGGAAAAAAGTGATCATTGGTGCATCTCCAGTCTCTGCTCATCAGTCAGAATCGTGTCTCCGGACGGCTCAGGTATCTGGTACAGGTGCGCACTTCCAGTGACCCGCAGCTCAGTTGATTGCCCGTCGACAGACTGCATTGTCAGCTCATTGACCACCAGCAGCCAGCGCATGGATGCCAGCCCGGCTAACAATGTCCCTGACGAGTCATAGTCGCCCCGCCATTCAAAGTGCAAAGGCTGCACACTGTACCACTGGTGATTTTCGCTTTTCCCCCAGCGGAGATGCTGCAAGGCTACGTCGGCATCCACACTGAGTATTTCAATTTCCGCCAGTACTTGCGGCCAGGCTGATTTATCTGGCAGCCGGGCAGATTGCTGCCGGTACAGGGCCATCATCTTATCTGTCCGCGCCGACCACTCAGGCAATAACTCCGCCTGTGTGCGTTGCCAGGCAAGCTGCGTCCTCAGTGACCGGGCTTGCTCTTGCAGCTCATACTCTTGCTGGATCACCGCTTTAATACTCCAATGCCAAAACACCAGACTTAGCATCCCCAGCAGCCCCAGACAGGCAACCAACTGATAACGCAGTGGCCAGCCGGGTATCGACTCCAGTGTCAGATCCCGCCAGTCAGTCATGAACATCCCCCAATAGCGGCGACATTAGAGTCATAGTGACGGAAAATCGCTGAAAGGCTCCGTCGCCGGCTGTGAGCGGCTCACCAGATCCCGCCGAGTTATCGCGTTGCACAGAATGCAGCTGGCTGCGACTCACCCATTCCTGGCGCTCGATCCGGGCCAGAAAGTCCGGCAACGCCGCCAGTTGCCGGGTCTGACCGGCCAGCACTATGGCATTACCTTTCAGTGTCAGCCTCTCCAGCCCGGCGGACAGCGGCAGGAGATCAGGCAAATGATTAAGCAGGTGAATCAAGGGAAAACGCGCATGATGCCAGCGACTAACCGCCGCCAAGCGAGACTGGTACATCTGATGCTGACGCTGATAATCAGCCAGTTTGGCAAGATCGGGCGCCAGCGCGAGTATTTGCTGCTGAATGCGATCGTTACTGCTTGTCTGGCGCGCCGTCCGTTCCCCGTAATAAAATCGCAAACTCCCCATGCTCAATACCGCCAGCACCACTGTCGCCGCCAGGCAGTACCAAAACCGGCGGGCATGCGCGATACGCTGCGCTTCACGCCAGGGCAAGAGATTGACCGGGATCAACATGTCAGCGCCCCTCTGACCGCCAAAGCCGCCGCTCTGGCCCAGACGGTATCCAGCGGCACAGCCACCGCCGTCGAGTTGTGTCGTAAAGGAAACACCTGCCCGGGGGTCAAAAAAGCAACTGGCAATCCGCACGCTTGCTGCCACATTGCCAATTCCTTGTCAGACAAAGATCGGCCCGTCAGCCACAGCCCGGTTAACGGCGACAGGGAATGATAATGTTGCAGTTGCCGGATCAGTTCCGGTGAGGGCGCATTACCAGACCGGCTCAGCAAAAAGGTACGATGCAGCGGCAGGTTGTGCGAGAAACCAGCGGCCAGATCCGCTTCCTCAGCTCCCAAACAAACCAGCGCAGGATTCGCTCCCATAGCCGTGATTGCCTGCCGATGACAATATTCCAGCAGCCACAAGAGTGCACGTGCCTGCAATTCCATGATCTCAGGTTCAAAACCCGCCTCACGCACACTCTGGGTTCTTGCTTCTACTAGGTGAGTTTTGGCCGCAAAGACCTGAAAGCGCAATCCGCTGTCCGCCGCCTCCTGCCCGGGAGTCGGGGATGGATAATAGTCCAGGCTCAGTGCCTCCGGCTCCATCGACAAGGTATCCGCCAGTATCTTTGCCAGTTCGCTTCCGATATCCTGTCCCCAGCGTTGTTCGAGCGTAAGTTCCCGCTGCACCACCTCACTGTCCGGCAGTGACAGCACAGTGCGAACAGAACGCTTTGGAAGCAGAGTCCGTATTTTACGCAAGGCTGACAACAAGATAGGTCCGGAAAGGCTATTGTGATGGAACCCGCCACCGGGGGACGTCCCGGCAAGTTCTGCAGGAGACAAAACGACTTCAGCGTAATGCAATAACGCAAGCCGCCCTTTATTTTGCTTAAGCACGACCGCCTTTACACTATGGTGGCCGATATCTATCCCGGTCCAGACTGGCTTGTGCAACATGGCGTGGTATGCTCCCCTGGTAAAGACAAGGCAAAATTATTCGAATAAACACCTCTGACGGCGTTAAATTTATTTGAGTTATCTTTATACTACTGACTGAAATAGCGCGGATGGCCTAACGAAGGTGTAACGGGAATTCTCAAGTGAAGTTCATAAAGCGATTATTTATTTTTGCAATCATTTGCATCATTCTTGGAGTCAGCACGATTTTTGGTTTCTACCTTTATCTGAAACCGAATCTCCCTGATGTCGCAACGCTTAAAAACGTTGAGTTACAAACACCTATGCAGGTCTACAGTGCTGACGGCGAACTGATTTCCCAGTTTGGTGAAAAACGCCGCATCCCGCTGACTCTGGATCAAATACCTCAGCAGATGATCAACGCGGTGATCGCAACCGAAGACAGCCGCTATTATGACCACCCCGGCATTGACCCTATCGGCATCGCCCGTGCGGCCTTTGTGGTGGCGACCTCAGGATCGGCCAAGCAAGGCGCCAGTACCATTACCCAGCAGCTTGCGCGTAACTTTTTCCTCAGCAATGAGAAAAAAATCATGCGTAAAATCAAAGAGATCTTCATCGCCGTTCACATTGAACAGCTGCTGAGCAAAGATGAAATCCTGGAACTGTACCTGAACAAAATTTACCTGGGTTACCGGGCGTACGGTATTGGTGCAGCGGCACAGGTCTATTTTGGTAAAGATGTCAGCCAGCTGACGCTGAGCGAAATCGCCATCATTGGCGGCCTGCCGAAAGCGCCTTCCACCATGAACCCTATCTACTCGCTGGATCGGGCAACCACACGCCGCAATGTGGTATTGAGCCGTATGCTGGATGAAGGCTACATCACCCGGACCGAATTCGAACAGGCCAAAGCAGAGCCAATCGTAGCCCGTTATCACGGTGCGGAAATTGCGCTGAATGCCCCTTACTTTGCCGAGCGCGCCAGAGCCTGGATGCTGGATCGTTACGGCGAAGATGCCTATACCTCCGGTATGAAAGTCTTCACCACTGTCAACCCCAAACTGCAGCGGGCGGCGCAACATGCCGCCATACAAAACCTGATGGATTATGACCAGCGCCATGGCTTCCGTGGTGCGGTAGCCACCCTGTGGATGCCGGAACAGGCGGTGTGGGATGAGCAGATGGTTCTAGATCATCTGGCCAAACAGCCAAGCTACGGTGAACTGGAACCTGCCGTGGTAGTTAAGGTCGGCCAGAAAAACGCGGAGGTCATCCTGCGTAGCGGCCAGCATCAGAATCTGGATTGGGACGGCATGAAATGGGCGCGTCGCTTCATTACCGACTCCAGCCAGAGCCCGGCACCGAAAACAGCCACTGAGATCCTGGCACCCGGCCAGCAAATCTGGGTGCAGCACAAAGGCGAGAGCTGGGTGCTGAGCCAAGTGCCCGATGCCAACACTGCCTTTGTCGCCATTTCGCCATACAATGGTGCCGTACAGGCTATGGTGGGCGGGTTTAACTTCGTACACAGCAAATTTAACCGCGCCACCCAGTCTATCCGCCAGGTAGGTTCGAGCATCAAGCCGTTCATCTATTCAGCCGGCCTCAACTCTGGCATGACACTGGCAACCCTGATCAACGATGCACCGGTGAACAGCTGGGATAAAAGCATGGGCACCGCCTGGCGTCCGAAAAATTCACCGCCGACATACAATGGCCCTACCCGCCTGCGTATCGGTCTGGCGCAGTCGAAAAACGTCATGGCGGTCCGCGTCCTGCAGGATGTCGGGCTGGATGACACCATAAGCTACCTGACCCGCTTTGGTTTCAAGCGTAAAGATATCCCCCGGGCAGAAGCCATTGCTCTGGGTGCCGGCAGCCTGACTCCGCTGGAAATGGTGCAGGGTTTCTCTGTGTTTGCCAATGGCGGCTATTTTGTTGAGCCTTATTTCATCGAACGGGTAGAAGATGCCTACGGCAACCTGGTGTATCAGGCCCATCCGAATGTTGTCTGTAATGATGATTGCCAGCGAAAAGAACAGCTGGCCGGTAACCATGTGGTGGCCAGCCGCGCTGTGATGCATGACATCGCCATCAGTGAAGAAGAGCTGGGCCCGACGGGCAGTGCCACTGAAGCCGACCAGCAACCGATTCGTATCGCGCCACAAGTTGTCACCGAGCAGAACGCTTTTCTGGTCCGTGAAATGCTGGAAAGCAATATCTGGGGTGGCGGTGACTGGCGCCACGGCAGCGGCTGGAACGGCACAGGCTGGCGGGGTCAGGTACTGAAACGCCGTGATATCGGGGGGAAAACCGGCACCACCAACGATTCCAAAGATGCCTGGTATACAGGGTTCGGGCCGGGTATCGTTGCCACCGCCTGGGTCGGCTTTGATAATCACAGCCGCGAGCTGGGCCGCACCAGCACTAACCCTAACATTACTGATGATCAAACGGCCGGTGCAGAAGCCGGCGCCAAAACGGCGCAACCCGCCTGGATTGGCTTCATGGAGCAGGCGCTGCAGGATGTGCCGGAACAACGCAAGCAGTTACCGCCCAACATTGTTCAGGTGCGTATCGACCGTGACACGGGCAAGCTGACCAAGAAAAATGACTTTACCTCTATGTTCGAGTACTTCATTCAGGGAAGTGAACCGAAAGATTATGTCGGTGAAGGGGGCAGCGACGGCGGCCTTTTTGAATCCGACAGCTCGGACGAACTGTTCTGACCCACTGTGCTGAACACGGATTCTGAATAAGGAAAAACAAGCGCGCCCCTGGGCGCGCTTGTTTTATCTCAGCTGTCCAGGTGCAGACTAATACTGCGCCTGATCTGCTCTGCCAGCTGCTCATAGCGCCCTTTAAGCGGCGAGCCGGGACGGTAGGCCAGTGTAATCAAACGGCTCGGTTCAGGATCGCAGGCTTTCAGATAGCACACGCCATCCCGCTTGGCCGTGTGAGGCGTTGCCAGCTTAGGCAGCAAGGTAATACCACTGCCGGCCGCCACCATATTGCGCAGGGTTTCCAGGCTGGTCGCCTTGAAACTGCCGTCTTCCTTCGCACCGGCAGCAAAGCAAAACCCCATCGCCTGATCGCGCAGGCAGTGCCCATCCCCCAGCATCAGCAGAGTATGGCCATTCAGCTCCTGCATTGGCAGCTCACTTTTATCGGCCCAGGGATGCCCCTCTGGCACCGCCAACACCATAGGTTCATGGTAAAGAGACAGCTCTTTGAAATGCTCACTTTCTTTTACAGCAGCCAGAATGATGCAGTCCAGTTTACCTTCTTCTAGTTGCTGCACCAGCACCTGAGTCTGCGCTTCATGCAGATACAGCTCTAACTGGGGAAAAGCCGCTTTAAGTGCTGGAATAATCAGGGGTAATAAATAAGGGCCGACCGTGGGAATAAAGCCGACATGCAGCGGGCCGGCCATACTTTCCCCCTGCTGACTGGCCATCTCTGCCAGTACCTTGACCTCGTGCAGCACCTTTCTCGCCTGAGTCACCAGACTGAGCCCGACATCCGTAAACAGCACCTTGCGGCTGGTCCGCTCCAGCAAAGACACCCCTAACTCGGTTTCCAGCTTACGGATCTGGCCGCTCAGGGTCGGTTGACTGACAAAGCACGCCTCTGCCGCTTTACGAAAATGACGGTGCTCAGACAGAGCCACCAGATATTCGAGGTCTCGGATATTCATCAATCGGTTCCCATTTCATTTAATAGAAATTAACGATTAATAAGATAACAGCAAACGATTAGAGCTATCAATCCAAATTTCGCATACTAGCTCCATCAACAGGAACAAGACAAAAACGTTCCACAAAATATTGAAATTAAAACATCTATCAGGAGAACAACATGTTTACATCAAAAGAAGGTCACGCAATTCCACAGGTTACTTTCCGTACCCGCCAGGGCGATCAGTGGGTTGACGTCACAACCGATGAGCTGTTCAGCAACAAAACCGTTGTCGTGTTCAGCCTGCCGGGAGCGTTCACGCCGACCTGTTCGTCAAGCCACCTGCCGCGTTACAACGAGCTGGCTTCCGTCTTTGCTGCACACGGCGTGGATGACATCCTGTGTGTCTCAGTCAACGATACCTTTGTGATGAATGCCTGGAAAACCGATCAGGATGCAGACAACATTACTTTCATCCCGGACGGCAACGGAGAATTCACGCAAGGCATGGGGATGCTGGTGAAGAAAAACGATCTGGGCTTCGGTGACCGTTCATGGCGCTACAGCATGCTGGTGAAAAACGGCGTTGTCACAAAAATGTTTATCGAGAACGACGAGCCGGGCGACCCGTTCAATGTTTCTGACGCTGATACTATGCTGAACTACATCGCCCCTGATCATAAACTGCAGGAGTCGGTCACCGTTTTCACTAAACCTGGCTGTCCTTTCTGTGCCAAGGCGAAACAAAACCTGATCGACAAGGGTCTTCAGTTTGAAGAGGTGATTCTGGGTAAAGATGCCACCACGGTAAGCCTGCGCGCTGTCTCTGGTCGTAGCACTGTGCCTCAGGTCTTTATTGGTGGCAAGCACATCGGTGGCAGCGAAGAGCTGGAAGCCTACCTGGGCTAATCCATGCCCCAAGGCAGGGCTAAGCGCCCTGCCGGTATTGCACACCCTTGAACTGAATGTCGTTGGAGAGAAAAGATGAAAACCTTAACCGTGGATGTGGCCATCATTGGTGGTGGAACGGCTGGTCTGGGCGCTTACCGCGCAGCCAAAGCGCACACAGACAGCGTGGTCATGATAGAAGGTGGCCCATACGGCACCACTTGTGCCCGTGTGGGTTGCATGCCCTCAAAGTTGCTGATTGCGGCGGCCGAAAGCGTCCACAACATTGAAAAAGCCCCCGCCTTTGGTGTTCATCCACAAGGCGAGATTCAGATCAACGGCAGCGAAGTCATGGACCGTGTCAAACGTGAGCGTGACCGCTTCGTCGGCTTCGTGCTGGAGAGCGTCGATGAGATTGCTGCAGAAGACAAAATCAGCGGCTACGCCCGATTTATCGATGACACAACGCTTGAGGTCGACGGCCACACCCGCATTGAAGCCCAGCGGATTGTGATTGCCACCGGCTCCCGACCTGCCTATCCGGGCGCATGGCATGAGCTGGGTGATCGCCTGGTGATTAACGATGATGTCTTTAACTGGGACGATTTGCCGGCTTCGGTTGCCGTGTTCGGTCCGGGTGTGATCGGACTGGAGCTGGGTCAGGCGCTGCATCGCCTCGGGGTTGAGGTCAAGATCTTCGGTCTCGGCGGCCAGGTTGGCCCGCTGACAGACGATGAGGTCATGTCATATGCCAATACCGCCTTCAATGACGAGCTGTACCTGGATGCCGATGTCAAAGTCGAAAGCATGAAACGTGTTGGCGACAGGGTTGAGATTCAATTCCTCAGCAAATCGGGCGAGCTGGAAACTCAGATGTTTGACTATGTGCTGGCCGCAACTGGCCGTCGCCCGAACACCGACAAACTGGCGCTTGACAACACCAGTGTGGAACTGGATGAGCGCGGCGTACCGATCGCCGATCATTTCACCCTGCAAACCTCAGTGGCGTCGATTTTCATTGCCGGTGATGCCAGCAACCAGCTGCCTCTGCTGCACGAAGCAGCCGATCAGGGTCGGATCGCCGGTGACAACGCCGGCCGCTTCCCGGATATTCGCGCCGGACTGCGTCGCTCGAAAATTTCCGTGGTGTTCACCGAGCCGCAAATTGCCATGGTGGGGGAAAGTCGCCGCGAGATTACCGAGCGGCTCGGTAACTGTGGCTGCTTTGAGGTAGGTACTGTCTCGTTCGAGAATCAAGGCCGTTCGCGGGTGATGCTGCGTAACAAAGGCATACTGAACCTTTACGGCGAACATGGCACAGGCCGTTTTCTGGGGGCAGAGATGATAGGGCCAAATGCTGAGCATTTGGCGCACTTACTGGCCTGGGCACACCAGAGCAAAATGACAGTGGCACAAATGCTGGATATGCCCTTCTACCATCCGGTGATCGAGGAAGGTGTCCGTACCGCACTGCGTGATCTCAACGCCAAACTGCATCTGGGACCTGAAATGATCAAACACTGCATGGACTGCGGCCCCGGCTGTTAATGCAACCCCAATAACATTGACGGGAAACAATCACCACCGCCATAGTCGGTAGTTTAGGGGTGACAAAAAAGCGCCGGATAACCGGCGCTTTGTTATTCACTCACAGTTGCAGTGTGCTTATCAGGCGACGTTGACGCTCGGAATCACATGCTGCTGATCCAATCTGACTTCCAGTGCCACCTCGTCACAGGCATGCTGACGCGGACACATATCGCAGTCTTTCATGACTTTCTCTGGCAGCAGCGATTTTGAGGTCGGAATAAACTCCTGCTTCATGAAAAATTCAGGCACACGCGTCAGCACAAACACCCGCTTGATGGCCATCTGGCTGGCTTTTTCCAGCAAATGCTGTATCAGTGCCTTGCCCTGCCCCTGATGCTGCCAACCGGCCTCAATACCCAGCGAGCGGATTTCCGCCAGACCTGAGTCATAGACATAAAGCGATGCACAGCCTGTGACCACGCCCTGAGTTTCTGCCACCGCAAATGAGCCGATATCACGTACCAGTTCGTTCCGCGGACGAGGCAGGTTCTCACCCAGTCCGGCCCAGTACGCCACCATACCTTCAATGGCGTCCAGATCGGTAAGGCGTGCACCACGCACTTTCACACCCGGTGCATGGCGTTTCGACAGCCGTTTTTCCGTCTGCGAAATGGCGTGATCGACCTGATTGGGCGCCACGCCGCCCAGGGCACAGCGTTTCTCCAGACAGGATTCAATCGTCAGGATCGGATACACATCCTCAGCAATCACAGGCGAGAAGGCTTGCATCTCCTCCAGCGACAATTCTTCCAGTGCACAGCCTTTCTCGATAGCCGCCACCACAGCCACGCCAACGATATGGTGTGCTTCGCGGAACGGAATGCCTTTGGCCACCAGGTAATCGGCCAGTTCAGTAGCATTCGAATAGCCCTGCATTGCCGCTTCTAAGGTGCGGTCTTTGTTGACCTTGATACCGTCAAAACACAACGCAGCCATTTCCATGCATTCGTGCCAGGTGTCAAGTGCGTCGAACAAGCCTTCTTTGTCTTCCTGCATGTCTTTGTTGTACGCCAACGGCAGCGCTTTGACCGTCATCATCATGCCCGCCAGTGAACCGTAGACCCGGCCGCACTTGCCGCGGATCAGCTCCAGCGCATCCGGATTCTTTTTCTGCGGCATCAGCGATGAGCCTGAGGTCACCGTATCGGCCAGCTCAATAAAGTTGGACTCGCCCGAGTTATAGAAAATCATGTCTTCCGCCAAACGGGACAAATGCAGCATAGAAATCGACGCCGTCGACAGCAGCTCCATCACATGATCACGGTCAGACACAGAATCCAGGCTGTTGCGGGTGGCGCGGTGGAAACCCAGACTGTGAGCCAGGGCTTCCCTGTCAATCGGGTAAGCCGTACCGGCCAGTGCACCGGATCCTAACGGACAGGTATCTAACCGGTGCAGCGCATCACTCAGACGTGAATGGTCACGCTCGAACATTTCCACATAAGCCAGACACCAGTGGGCAAACGTTACCGGCTGGGCACGCTGCAGGTGGGTGTATCCCGGCAGCACAGTAGCCTGATGCTCACGGGCCACCGTAGTCAGCTGGCTTTGCAGGTGATCCAGCATCATAAGTAACTGGTGTCCCTGCTGACGACACCACAGCTTGAGATCGGTCGCCACCTGATCGTTACGTGAACGGCCGGTGTGCAGCTTTTTGCCCAAATCCCCCACTCGGTGGATAAGCTGCTGCTCAACCCAGCTGTGGATGTCTTCGGCGTCAGACTGGAGGATCTGTTGCGGATCCTCCATCACAGCCAGCTTCAGCTCATTGAGTGCCAGCTCCAGCTTCTGCTGCTCCTCTTCGGTCAGTACCCCGACCTGACGCAGTGCTTTTGACCAGGCCACCGAGCCAACGATGTCTTGCTCCGCCAGGCGGTAATCAAAACGCAGGGAATCGTTGAACTGCTTGAACCGAGTATCTGCTGCCTGACTAAAACGTCCGCCCCATAGTGCCATGGTACTTCTCCTTTGCTGTACGACCGACTTGCTCACATGTCTTATTAGTAATGCGCTTTACGCTAGTTAGATTATTTTTTCTGTTCGTTCAGGGCACGGATACGGCTTGCCAGCGAGTACAGGCGGATAAAACCACCCGCATGGCTGTGGTCGTACACTTCGTCTTCTCCGAAGGTAGCGAACTCTTCCGAGTACAGGCTGTTCGGCGAACGTTTCTGAACAGCAGTCACCTGACCTTTGTACAGTTTCAGCACCACTTCGCCATTGACGTCCTGCGCCAGCTCATCCGCGGCAGCCAGCAGCGAACGGCACAGAGGCGTGAACCAACGGCCATCGTAAATCAGGTGCGAGGCTTTCAGGCCGATACTTTCACGAAATTCAAACGACTCTTTGTCCAGTACCAGCTGTTCGACGGCACGCAGGGCTTCCATCATGATGGTGCCTCCCGGCGTCTCATAACAGCCACGGGATTTGATACCGACCAGACGGTTCTCGACGATATCGATACGACCGACACCGTGCTCGGCACCTTTCTTGTTCAGGTACACCAGAGCTTCATACGGCGACATGGCTTTGCCGTCTACCGCCACAATTTCGCCTTTTTCGATCAGTACAGACACTTCTTCCGGGGTATTCGGCGCATCTTCCGGATCTTTGGTCCACACCCAGCACAGCTCATTAGACTGGTTCCAGGTGTTTTCCAGTACGCCGCCTTCGGTTGAAATGTGCCAGGCATTCGCGTCACGGGAATAGATTTTTTCCAGCGTTGCCGTGGTTGGAATCTTACGCTCGGCCAGATAATCCAGCAGGGCTTCACGGCTGCGCAGATCCCATTCACGCCACGGGGCAATCACAGTCAGTTGTGGTGCCAGGGCCGCATAGGCACTTTCAAAACGCACCTGATCGTTGCCTTTACCGGTGCAACCGTGACACAGGGCATCCGCCCCCACTTCCAGCGCACATTCAACCTGTGCTTTGGCGATAATCGGACGCGCCATTGAGGTACCCAGCAGGTATTTACCTTCATAGACAGCACCGGTTTTCAGGCTTGGATAGATATAGTCTTTGACCATCTCTTCTTTCAGATCGGCGATATAACAAGCCGATGCACCTGACGCCAGGGCTTTCTCTTCAATGCCGACCAGTTCCTCTTCTCCCTGGCCCACATCGGCCACGAAGGCGATCACTTCACAGTCATAGTTCTCTTTCAGCCATGGAATGATGGCCGAAGTGTCCAGACCGCCGGAATAAGCCAATACTACTTTGTTCACCTTGCTCATTGTTACTCTCCTTTGTTGCCTGCTCGACGGTCTACCCGTTCAGGCGATATCAGTCTTTACTGTTTGAAACATCAAACAAAATAAGGGTAATTTTTATATCCAAACGCCGGGTTACCGCCAGCGTTTGTACTCAATTCTGCTGGTTCAGAGCACAAATCGGGTGCCGATTTGTTCACCGTCAAACAGATTCACCAATTGTTCCGGGTAGCGCCAGCCAGCAATTTCCACTGCACGTCCCAGCCCTTTGGCTGCCTCAAATGCCGCTTTGACTTTGACAATCATGCCGTCGGTAATCACGGCCTGCTGGATCAGCGCATCTGCCTGAGGCTCGCTCAACGAGGCAATCAGATGCCCTTTGCCATCCAGCACGCCACTGACATCCGACAGCAGCACCAGCTCGGCATCCAGCGCCGCGGCCACCGCCACCGCCGCCTGATCGGCATTGACATTCATCAGCTCACCGTCAGCCGTCAGGCCAATCGAGCTGACAATCGGCAGATAACCTGCCGCTATGATGCCGGACACTAAGTGGCTGTTTCCCGGTGCGGCTTTGCCGACTGCACCCAGCTCAGGGTCCAGCTCAGTGACCTGACACAGACCACCGTCTGCCAGGCTTAATCCCACCGCTTTCACGCCGGATTTGATGGCCTGGCCCTGCAGCATTTTATTGGCCGTGCCCGCCAATGCGCCGGCAATCACGCCAATTTGGTCAGCAGGAGTTACACGTAGCCCCTGCTTTTTAACCGTCGGAAGATTCAGTTTTTTCATCAGGTCATCGACCAGATAGCCGCCGCCATGGACCAGCACCAAAGGCCGGTTGGCCTTGGCCTGATAGGCATTGATGGCACCAAATACTTTTTCCAGCGTGTCGGTGCACGACAGCACTGCTCCACCCAATTTGATTACTAACGGCGACTGTTCCATCCCGGTTCTCCTCTAACAGCCAGACTTAACCAGCCAGCGCAGTCAATGGCGCAAAACCATTACGAATATTTATGCATTGCATCGCCTGAGACGATGCGCCTTTTAATAAGTTGTCGATAGCCGACGTGAGAATCACATGCTGCCCCTGCACTTTCCAGCCAATATCACAAAAGCAAGTATTAACGACATCCTGCAAACGTGCTGCGTTGTTGCCCAGCAGACGCACCGCCTGATTACCCGGCTGGTTATAGGCCGCTTCCATCGCTTCGGTCACCGCTTCCGGGGTCACCCCTGGTGCCAGTTTGGCAGTAATAGTGGCCAGAATGCCCCGCTTGAAATTGCCTAGATGCGGGGTAAAGATGACATCAGTGCCCAGGTGCGCGGCAATTTCCGGCTGATGACGGTGAGTAAAGACACCGTATGCCATCAGGCTGACTTCGCAAAAACTGTTGGTCATGCTGGCTTTACGGCCAGCACCTGACACACCGCTGACCGCATTGATCACAGGCCATTGCTGGGTATCGAGCAGTCCCGCTGCCAGCAGCGGTTTCAGGGCCAGTTGCGACGCGGTCGGATAACAGCCGGGCACGGCCACCAGCTGGGCTGTGGCTATCGATTCAGCATTCCACTCCGCCAGACCGTACACAGCCGCATCCAGCCAGTTCGCGTGCTGATGCGCAAAGCCGTAATACTGAGTATAAAATTCATCGCCCTTCACCCGAAAAGCACCGGACAGGTCAAATACCTGACAACCAGCCGCCAGGAAAACAGGGGCCAGGTCATGGCTGACTTCATGCGCCGTTGCCAACAGCACAATATCGGAAGCCTGTGCCACCGCGGCCACATCCGTCAAAGGTTGCAGTGGCAGGTCAATCTGCCCGCGCAACTGGCCATGCAGCTCACTGATCGCCTTATTAGCGTCCAGACTGTTTTCAGACACATAAAGTCCGGCCAATTGCAGATGGGGGTGTTTATGGACCATAGCGGCCAGCTCTGCGCCGGTATAACCGCTGGCACCGATGATAGATGTGTTCAACATATTGGATCCCGTTGTCATCGTTGTGAAATTCACTATCAAGAAAATATGATTACTGTGATTAGCGTGTGGCGCCGGCAGGCGCAATAGAAAGGTGCCAGAGGCACCAGGCGATAGAGACTTAGCGTCGTCGGAAGGAATACTGCTTGTAATTCATCGCCTGGTTCATACTACTACTGATGGCCTCTGGTCATTCGGATAAAAGGGTTGTGAAACGTGATTCTCTGGCGAGAAAGGTTCGAGCGAACCCTACAACAGCAGAAAATATTTTTATTCACTTATTATGAATTTTTATATTTACCTTTTCCTGCCTTTTGTGTCAAGTGAAGCAGAAGAAAAAATGCCTTTGCTGGCGCAACACCAGTGTTAAAGCGCACGCTAGAGCTGTAAAGATAAAGAAAGTAAATTACAGGAATGAGACACGTAACGCCCTTATGCAGGATAAACTGGTGGGATTTTGGTCTAAAAAGGGTGCACTTATTGACCTTTCGCCCCAATGAAGGCTAGATTGTTGGCTACGCCTTGGCGATTGGATGTAACAAAATTACGATATGGATGCGATATGAACGAAAAGTACAGTGCGTTAAAAAGCAATGTCAGTATGCTTGGTCACTTGCTGGGTAATACAATCAAGGACGCCCATGGCAGCGAACTGCTGGAGAAAGTAGAAACCATTCGGAAACTGTCTAAGTCGGCCTGCGCCGGCAACAGCGATGACCGGGAAAAACTGATCACAGAGTTGCAGAACCTGCCGGACGATCAGTTGCTGCCTGTGACTCACGCGTTCAGTCAGTTCCTCAACCTGACCAACATCGCCGAGCAGTATCATACGATTTCTCGCCATTGCGAGGAGCTGGTGTGTAATCCGGATGAAATGGACTCGCTGTTCGCCAAGCTTAAAGATGAAAAGATCGGCGAGCTCGACTCCTTGCAAGCGGTCCGCGATTTGAATATCGAACTGGTGCTGACAGCCCACCCGACCGAAATTGCGCGTCGCACCATGATTCACAAGCTGGTGCAAATCAACAAATGCCTGTCCAAACTCGAGCTGAGCGAACTGTCCCACAGTGAGCGCCAGAAAGCCGAGCGCCGCCTGGAGCAACTGATCGCTCAGGCCTGGCATTCCGATGTGATCCGTAAACAACGTCCCAGCCCGCTTGACGAAGCCAAGTGGGGATTTGCCGTGGTTGAAAATTCACTGTGGCAGGCAGTACCGGAGTTTCTGCGTCAGTTTGATGAGAAACTGCACCAGCACCTTGGCGAAAGCCTGCCGCTGGACGCGGCACCGGTCAAGTTCTCGTCCTGGATGGGCGGCGACCGTGACGGTAACCCGTTTGTGACAGCCGAAATTACCCGCGAAGTCTTACTGCTGTCGCGCTGGAAAGCCGCCGACCTGTATCTCAATGATGTCCAGGAGCTGGTCAGCGAGCTCTCTATGGTCGAGTGCAACAGCGAAGTGCGCGAACTGGCCAATGGTGCCCACGAACCTTATCGTGAGATCATCAAAGGCCTGCGGACTTTACTGACCCAGACCCGCGATGTGCTGGATGCTCAGATCAAAGGCAGCGACAGCGTGCCGAAAGTGGCCATCCTGGAAGACATAGATCAGCTGTGGCAACCGCTGCACGCCTGTTACCGCTCACTGCATGAGTGTGGCATGTCTATCATTGCCGATGGGTTACTGCTTGATACCCTGCGCCGTATTCAATGCTTCGGCGTCCACCTGGTGCGCCTGGATATCCGTCAGGAAAGCACACGCCATTCGAATGTCATTTCTGAACTGACCCGCTATCTGGGGCTGGGCGACTACGATCAGTGGAGCGAGCAGGACAAAGTGGCCTTCCTGGTTCGTGAGCTGGCGTCAAATCGTCCCCTGCTGCCACGTAGCTGGCAGCCATCGGAAGCGGTACAGGAAGTGCTGGATACCTGCCGTGTCGTGGCTGAACAGCCGCGCCAGGCACTGGGGGCCTATGTAATTTCCATGGCCCGTACCGCCTCGGATGTACTGGCGGTCCATTTGCTGCTGAAAGAATCCGGCTGCACCTTCCGTCTGGATGTCTGCCCGCTGTTTGAAACTCTGGATGACCTCAATAATGCGGAGTCTGTGATCACCCAGCTGATGAGCATCGACTGGTATCGTGGTTTCATCCAGAATCATCAAATGGTGATGATCGGCTATTCCGACTCAGCCAAAGATGCCGGTGTCACCGCGGCAGGCTGGGCGCAATACCGCGCGATGGAAGCCCTGGTCAATGTGTGTGACGAGGCCGGTGTTGAACTGACCCTGTTTCACGGTCGTGGCGGCAGTATTGGTCGTGGCGGCGCACCCGCGCACGCGGCCCTGCTGTCTCAGCCTCCACGCAGCCTCAAAGGTGGTCTGCGGGTGACCGAACAAGGCGAGATGATCCGCTTTAAACTGGGTCTGCCTGATGTGGCCGTCAACAGCCTGAACCTGTACGCCAGTGCCATTCTGGAAGCCAACCTGCTGCCGCCGCCGGCGCCTAAACAGCAGTGGCGTGATGTGATGGACGTGCTGTCAGATGTCTCCTGCGAAGCCTATCGCTCGGTGGTCCGCGGCCATGATTCCTTCGTGCCTTATTTCCGCGCCGCCACACCTGAAATGGAGCTGGGTAAACTGCCACTGGGTTCTCGCCCGTCCAAGCGGAATCCTCAGGGCGGCGTAGAAAGCTTACGCGCCATCCCGTGGATTTTCGCCTGGAGTCAGAACCGTCTGCTGCTGCCAGCCTGGCTGGGTGCCGGTAAAGCAATTCAGCATGTCATCGATCAGGGCCATTCTGAGCTGCTGGAAGAAATGTGCCGTGAATGGCCATTCTTCTCAACGCGACTAGGTATGCTGGAAATGGTATACAGCAAAACCAATATCCAGATTGCCGAATACTATGATCAGCGGCTGACCGATAAGAGTTTATGGCCGCTGGGACAGGAACTTCGCAATCAACTGCAACAGGATATCAAGGTGGTTCTCAACGTGGAGAACAGCGATCACCTGATGGAGCAGGATCCCTGGGGGGCAGAATCTATCCGGCTGCGCAATGTGTATGTTGAGCCACTCAACATGCTGCAGGCGGAGTTACTGCACCGTACCCGCCAGCTGGAGAGCGAATCGCCGATTCTGGAAGAAGCCCTGATGGTCACCATTGCCGGCATTTCCGCCGGTATGCGTAATACGGGTTAATACTTCACCTCTTCGCAACATCAAACAGGCCGCCGGCAGGTGGCCTGTTTTTTTGTCCATAATTTAGACAGCATAACTTTCTTCCTTTCAACTAAGGTCTATATGAGTGCTGTGAATCAATTTGATTGAAACTTTGTGCACTGCGCGCAGTCTACATAATTGGACGAGCGTCACAAGATAAGTAATTGCTCACTGTTCATCATGGAATATTTATGCTTCCAGTGGTTGCAGAGAATAAATTGATGATATCCTATGTGATCTCGACCGGGCACTGCAACAAGACGATTATAAAAACGCCTGAGAGCGGAAGGGTAACGTTATGCCTGGTCGGTTTATTTTTTTGTAGTATTTTAACGGATAGAAGAGATGTCACTACCACACGTCATATTGACCGTGCTGAGTTCGCGCGACGCGACCGGCTACGACATAACAAAAGAGTTTTCTCACAGTATCGGCTATTTCTGGAAAGCCAGTCATCAGCAGGTTTACCGTGAGCTAAACAAAATGGCCACCAACAATCAGGTTACCTGCAAACTGGAACCTCAGGAAGGCAAGCCGGATCGCAAGGTCTACTCTATCACTGATCTGGGCCGTCAGGCGCTGTTTGAGTGGTTCCAGGAGCCTGCCCGCAATCCGACCATTCGTGATGAATTCTCTGCCAAACTCCTGGTTTGCGGTGTACACAACTCACTGCCTATGCAGCGCCAGTTGGAAGCACTGATCGAGGAATCACACACCCTGATGAACCATTACCACGAGCTGGAAAAAGTCCATTTCGCCAATTACAAAGAAATGGATCGTCAGTCGCGCCTCGATCGCCTGACACTGCGTCGCGGTATCCATAACCGACAGGCTTGGATCGACTGGGCGGAAGAAGTCCTGGTAGAACTGCAAGATATCGACAGCGCCGACAGCAATGTCGCCATGGCCGCTGAGTAACCCTGCAGACCCTGATACACTGGCATCAGTGACCTATCGGCTCCTCAGCTACTCATCAGGGCCGATTCGTCATCTGCCAGCCAGATACAAAAAAAGCCGCAATGCGGCTTTTTCTTTTCCTGCCCGATACAGTCATCAGGCAATGACGTCAGCTTCGGCACGCACACCTAAGGTATGGCAAATCGCATAAGTCAGCTCAGCACGGTTGAGGGTGTAGAAATGGAAATCTTTAACCCCTTCACGGCTCAGTACCCGCACCATATCAATCGCGTTACTGGCCCCGACCATCTGACGGCTCAGTAAATCGTCATCCAGCCCCTGATATTGTTTCTCTAACCAGTTAGGGATTTTCACATTGTTGGCCTGCGCGAAGCGCTTGGCCTGCTTCATGTTCACCACAGGCAAGATGCCCGGGACGATTTCGACATCAATACCGGCGGCAACACAGCGATCACGAAAGCGCAGGTAGCTTTCAACATCAAAAAAGAACTGAGTGATTGCACGGCTGGCACCGGCATCGACTTTACGCTTGAGGTTAATCAGGTCGGCCTGGGCACTTTTCGCTTCCGGGTGCACTTCAGGGTAAGCCGCCACAGAAATATCGAAATCCGCTTCTTCACGCAGCAGCTCGACTAAATCGACCGCATACATATCCGGCTTACCGCCCTGTGGCGGCAAATCGCCCCGCAGCGCCACGATATTGCGTATCCCGCTTTTCCAGTAGTCACGGGCGATGGCACGCAGTTCATCACGCGTGGCATCGATACAGGTCAGGTGAGGTGCGGCCAGCAGGCCGGTCTGATCTTTGATGTCTTTGATGATCGAGTGGGTACGGTCACGCTCGCCTGAGTTGGCGCCGTAAGTCACAGACACAAATTTCGGCTTGAGCGTTTTCAGACGATGGATTGATGACCAGAGGGTTTCTTCCATCGCAGGCGAACTTGGCGGAAAGAATTCAAATGAAACATTGATTGCGCCGTTCAAATCGGCGATGTTTTGATTTAACGCATCCAAGTGACTGGCGTAAGAATAACCCATAATTGAAACCTTCCTGCTGCTGGCCTGCGGCCTTCCCTCTGAACTCTGACGCCAAACAACCATTTAGACGTCTATATGTCCACAGAATGTCTTGTAACCAAATTAATGTCAACCGCGTTAACATGAATTTTTCTCAACATCAAAACCCAGTTTATTCAAGTCCAGAGTTTTACTATGCCGATTGCCCGCCAGGCAGCACCAATGCTGGGAAAAAACAGCAACAAGAAACAAAAAGGGCAGCGCAAGGCTACCCTTTGGATCTATCTCATAACGGGAAAATCTTACAAAAGCCGGGCCAGTCGGTTCAAATCCGACAATAACGCCCCTGCCGTCACATCCCTGCCCGCACCAGGACCGCGGATAACAAGCGGATTGTCCCGGTACCAGCGGCTTTCAATCGCAAAGATGTTGTCGCACGGCAGCAGGTTCGCCAGCGCATGCTCAGGCTCCAGCGCTTCCAGGCCCACCACGGCGTGACCATTTTTGTCCAGCCGCGCGATATAGCGCAGGACTTTTCCCTCACGCTGCGCTTTGCTCAGGCGCGCCTGCAAGCGCTCATCAAGCACATCACTTTGCTCAAAAAAGGCGTCCAGACTCAGGGCTTCCAGCTCCTCTGGCACCAATGACTCAACTTTGACCTGTTCAGGCTCCAGTGCCAGTCCGGATTCACGCGCTAAAATCACCAGCTTTCGCATCACGTCGCTGCCGTCCAGATCGTGGCGGGGATCCGGCTCCGTCAGCCCCTGCTGCCAGGCCTGTTCAAGCAACTGACTGAAAGGCAGGCTGCCGTCAAACTGCTGGAACAGCCAGGACAGAGTACCCGAGAAAATGCCGGATACGGCAATAATCGTATCCCCGCTGTCGCGCAAATCTTTGACCGTATGGTTGACCGGCAATCCGGCGCCCACAGTGGCGTTATACAGCCAGTGGCGGCTGCTTTTCTCGAACGCATCAACCACAGCGCGGTAGACTTTGCCTTTTGCTGAGCCTGCGACTTTGTTGGCAGAAATCAGATGCAAGCCGTGGCTGGCAAATTCCGGGTAACGCTCAGACAGTGCTTTGCTGGCGGTGACATCCAGTACCACCAGCTCATCATAGTCATGCTGCCCCAGAGCCGGGAGCCAGTCCGTGCCGTCTGTGGCTTCATCATCAAACAGGGTCAGAGCCTGAACTGGCTCAATGCCCTGCAGATTAAGCCAGTAGCGCCGGCTGTCGGCCACCCCTATCAGGGTAAAGCTCATGCCGTGACGCTTTTCCAGCGCCACCTTTTCTTCTTCCAGCAACTCCAGCCAACGGCTGCCGATATTGCCCTTGCCGCACAAGATCAGACCGATACGCTTTTGCGCCTGGAACAAATTTTGGTGAATCAGCTGAACCAGGGTCTGGGTATCGGCCTGCCGCAGTACCGCCACCAGACTCAGCCCGGATTCGGCTTCGGCAATAAATTCGACCGGCTGGCCTTTCAACTGCTGCTGGAAGCCATGACAGTGCACAGGGTTTATCACCACCCCGGCCCCTACCGCGGCCACCATAGTAAAACCGTCGCGCAAACGGATCTCGGCCGGTAAACCGCTGTCCTGCAGCAGTGCTAGTACCCCGTTGGCCACTTCGGCGGTATATGCCAGCAGAATCTGTCCTTTGTCGATTTCCACCGCTTGAGCCAGCGGGATCAGCTGCGCTTTCGGCAGCAGAGTCGCCAGCTCGCGCTCCACCTGCTCCAGCGTCTGGGCTCGTGAGACAGACAGCTCCAGCAGACAGACCTCATCCAGAGAGGTAATGATTTTGGCGCCACGGCCAGATGCCAGTACCCGTTCCACACGGGTCGAGCCAGATTCCGGCTGCAGGCTGCAGCGCAGTGTCAGGTCGATGGCACTCTGGGCCACAGGCTGTAGCGTGCGGCTGTGCAGCACAGGAGCCGCCAGACGAGCCAGCTCGTCGGCCTCATCAAGACGCAGCAAGGGCAACAGACAAGCATCACTGACCAGACGGGGATCCGCACTGTAGACACCGGCGACATCACTCCAGATGGTCACCCGGCTGACACCGGCCAGGGCGCCGATAACAGTGGCGGAATAATCCGAACCATTGCGCCCCAGCAGTACGGTTTCTCCGGCTTGATTGCTGGCCATAAAGCCTGTGATCACCATGCGATGACCACTGTGCTGTGCCAGCTCATTTTGCAGCAACGGCAGTGAACGGCCACGGTCAACTTCCGGCTGAGCGGCGCGTTCGGCACGCAGGAAACTCCGCGAGTCCAGCGCACGTGCCGCCATGCCTTTGTGTGTCAGCAGTGCGGCCAGTAATCGGGAGGACCAGAGTTCACCGTGTCCGAGTACCCAGGCTTGTCTGGCCGGGGTGATCTCGCTGTCAGTAAGCTGACCCAGCTCACTGAACTCCAGATGCAGCGAGGTTAACAGCTCATCCGCCACGGTTTCCTCTAGCAGCTCTTCGATGAGGTGCTGCTGGAAGGTGCGCAAATCCTGCAGGCTTTCATGCGCCAGCCGGCCATCTTTGCTCAGCAAAGACAGCCACTGAATCAGTCGGTTGGTTGTTTTACCGGCTGCCGAGACCACCACCAGATCATCGGCGCTGGAATACTGCTCGAGAATATGGGCGACATTACGGTAACAGCTGGCATCCGCTAAACTGCTGCCGCCAAATTTGTGCAACTGACGTGTCAGGGTCATTCACTGACCTCCGCCGCTTTGGTAAAGGCCTGAGCCAGATCGGCAATCAAATCATCGGCATCTTCCAGGCCCACAGACAGACGCAGTAACGACGGCAAGATACCGGCCTCGCGCTGCGCCTCATCCGACATGGCACGGTGGGTCATGCTGGCAGGATGCGCAATCAGGCTCTCCGTGCCGCCCAGTGACTCAGCCAGAGAGAAATCGTGCAAAGACGCCACAAAAACTTCCAGTTGCTGCATGCTGCCGGCCAGCTCAAAACTCAGCATGGAGCCAAAGCCTTTTTGCTGCCGGGCCGCAATCTCATGACCTGGGTGATCTGCCAGGCTGGGGTGATAAATCTTACCCACCAGCGGCTGGGTTTGCAGATAGGCCAGCAGCCGGGCGGAATTTTCTTCATGGACACGCATACGTGCCATCAAAGTACGTACGCCGCGCAGGGTCAGGTAAGCATCAAAGGGCGCGCCGGTGGCGCCGATACAGTTGGCCCACCAGGACAAGTTCTCGGCGTGCTCGCTGTCTTTCGCAATCAGCACCCCGCCAACCACATCGGAATGCCCATTGATATATTTAGTGGTGGAATGCACCACGAAGTCTGCGCCCAGCGCGATAGGCTGCTGCAGCGCCGGCGAGAGGAAAGTGTTATCCACCGCCACCAGCGCTCCCGCGTCATGCGCCTGCAAACACAGCTGCTCGACGTCAATCACCCGCAACAAGGGGTTGGACGGCGTTTCAACCCACACCAGTTTAGGTTTTCTGGCCAGTGCTTCAGCCAGTGCCTTAGGGTTGCCCTGATCGACAAAAAGCACCTTGAAGTCACCTTTGCCGGCACGGGTATTGAACAAGCGGTAGGTACCGCCGTAGCAGTCATGGGGGGCCACAACCAGATCATCCGGCCCCAGCTGCGCCGTTGCCAGCAGGTTAATCGCCGCTGTACCACAGCTGGTCACCACACCACCCGCTCCGCCTTCCAGTTCCGCCAGAGTGTCTGCCAGTAAATTACGGGTGGGATTTCCCGAGCGGGAATAATCGTACTGAGGTAAAGTCCCTAATTCAGGGAAGCCATAGGTTGAGGTCAAGTAAATAGGTGGCACCACTGCACGAAATTGCTGATCGGTTTCAATGCCGCTGCGAACAGCGATAGTAGCTGTTTTCTTGTCACTCATGTAATTTGCTTCCTTGTTTCCGGGACCAGGCCAGAGGCCGACGAGAGTAAGATGCTTCAACCTTAGCGAGATTTAAAAAAGACGTCAACACTTCTAGACGTCTATATGTCTTTGCTTGTGGCAGTAAATGCCGCTAAAATTCCCCCCATACAATATTTCAAAACCCTATATCGCTGAGAAGGTAAACAATGGCAAAGTGGAACGGTGAGTACATCAGCCCTTATGCGGAACATGGCAAGAAAAATGAGCAGGTCAAGAAAATCACTGTCTCTATCCCATTAAAGGTGTTGAAAATCCTCACAGATGAACGCACCCGCCGTCAGGTAAATAACCTTCGCCACGCCACCAACAGTGAACTGCTGTGCGAAGCATTCCTGCATGCCTACACCGGCCAGCCACTGCCAACGGATGAAGATATCCGCAAAGATCGCCCTGACGATTTACCGGCAGAAGCTAAGGCCATCATGGACAGCCTGGGTATTGAGTACGAAGACATCAACGAATAATCAACATAACGCCTTGAGATAAAAAAAAACCAGCCATATGGCTGGTTTTTTCAATCATAAGCACACACTGTGTGTCATTACACTTCCATGTAACCCACAGGCATTTCGATACGGGCAACGCCAGATTCCACAGCCGCGACCGCAACCGCTTTGGCAACCCGTGGCAACAAACGCGGATCCATAGGTTTAGGGATAATATAGTCCGGACCGAACTCCAGCTTATCCACACCTGCTGCTTTAACAACTTCTGCCGGCACCGGTTCTTTGGCCAGTTCGCGGATAGCGTTCACCGCAGCCAGTTTCATTTCATCGTTAATCTCGCTGGCACGCACATCCAACGCACCACGGAAGATAAACGGGAAACAAATGACGTTATTTACCTGGTTCGGATAATCCGAACGGCCGGTTCCCATGATCAAATCATTACGAACCGCATGGGCCAGCTCAGGTTTAATTTCCGGATCCGGGTTTGAGCAGGCAAACACGATCGGCTTGTCAGCCATCAGTTTCAGCGACTCAGGGGCCAGCAGATCCGGGCCTGAGACACCGACAAAGATATCCGCGCCTTCGATAACATCTTCCAGGGTGCGCTTATCTGTGTTGTTGGCAAACAGTTGCTTATACTCGTTGATGTCATCACGACGGGTGTGAATCACACCTTTGCGATCCAGCATGTAGATTTTTTCACGCTGCGCGCCGCATTTGATCAACAGTTCCATACAGGCGACGGCCGCTGCGCCGGCACCCAGGCAGATGATCACTGCTTCTTTGATATCTTTGCCCTGCAGTTCCAGTGCGTTCAGCATACCGGCTGCCGTTACAATTGCCGTACCGTGCTGGTCATCATGGAACACAGGCACCTGGCAACGTTCGATCAGGCGTTTTTCAATCTCAAAACAATCGGGGGCTTTGATATCTTCCAGGTTAATACCACCAAAGGTATCGGCGATATTGGCCACAGTATCAACGAACTCGTCGATGGTACGGTGTTTCACTTCGATATCAATCGAATCCAGGCCAGCGAAACGCTTGAACAGCAGGGCCTTACCTTCCATAACCGGCTTAGAAGCCAACGGCCCCAGGTTACCCAAGCCAAGAATGGCCGTACCATTGGTAATCACAGCAACCATGTTGCCTTTACCTGTGTACTTATACACATTCTCTGCATTCTGGGCGATTTCCCGCACCGGCTCAGCCACACCAGGGCTGTAGGCCAGAGCGAGATCTTCTACTGTATTGGCAGGCTTGCTTAGTTCAACCGAAATTTTCCCGGGGACAGGGTAAGCATGATAGTGAAGTGCTTGTTGACGAAAATCTTCAGACATAATTATTAGAATCCTGAATGGATGGATGTTCTGTTCGGTTCGGTATTGAACAATCAATCATATTCGATAGCAGCACAAAATCCTAGTTCGCACAAGCTGGTAATACCAAGACAATTACCGTGACAGGCCAGAAGATATGCAGGGGATGACAGGTTGGAGTCAATGACTACAAATAAATCAGTCATTAAAGGCGGGAAGAAACAGCAAATAGCAAAAAGGGACGCATATGCGTCCCTTTTCTCGACAGTGTCTTAAAGCAATTACTTGCTAGACAGAGCGCCGAAACGCTTGTTGAATTTGTCGATACGGCCACCGGTGCTCACTTGACGCTGCTTACCAGTGTAGAATGGGTGACATTTGTCACACACATCCAGGCTGATGTCTTTTTTCATGGTTGAATTAAAGACAAAAGCGTTGCCGCAAGAACATTTTGCGTTTACAGCTGTGTATTCTGGGTGGATACCTTGTTTCATGGGAAACCTCTAAGCTAAGGCCGTGTCGCTCTCCCGATCCAAAGCCGGGCACCACACGTGGTTAATAAATACTGCCAGGCCAAAGGCGCTGGACAAATAGGCGGCGTATGATAATCAATCAGCCGACACAGATCAACCTGCAATCGCAGTGTCGTCTTGCTTTGCCTCACCCCTTGTGCAAGGTACACTGCCATCTACCTGTAAGTATAAGTGATATCAGCCAATACCCATGACTGCCACCATTGCCAGGGTTGCCCTGCCCGTTCCGCTGGACAAAAGCTTCGACTACCTGATCCCATCAGGCCAACGGCCCGTGGTCGGTGGCCGGGTACGGGTGCCATTTGGCCGTCAGCAGCTCACCGGGATAGTGATTGCCCTGACGGAGCAGTCCGATTTTCCCCGCGACCAGCTCAAGCCCCTCAAAGCCGTTCTCGATAGCGAACCGCTGTGGCAACCGCCATTGTTTCAGTTGCTGGAGTGGACCAGCCGCTACTACCAGTACCCTTTGGGCGATACGCTGGCCAATGCCCTGCCTTCGGCCTTACGTAAAGGCAGACCGGCCAATGCCGAGATTCGTTACTGGCAATTGACAGAAAAAGGCCAGGAACAACCTCTGGCAGCGCTCAAACGGGCACCGCGGCAGGCTAAAGTGCTGACGCTGCTGCGCCATGGCGCGCTGAGTCACGATGCCTTACTCGACCAGGAGGTTAACAGCGCCACCCTGAAAACGCTGGCAGAAAAAGGCTGGGTCGACAGTTTTCACACCACAGCATCCAGCGGCCACTGGCCAACGGATTTCGCCGTCACCGAAGAGAAACCCCGCCTCAACGAAGAGCAGGCACTGGCGATTGCCAGTATCAATGCCAATCCGGGTTATGCCTGTTATTTACTGGAAGGTGTGACGGGTTCAGGCAAGACCGAAGTCTATCTCAACCTGATTGAGCCGGTGCTGGCCGCCGGTAAACAGGCCCTGGTGCTGGTGCCGGAAATTGGTCTGACGCCGCAGACCATCAACCGTTTTCAGCGTCGCTTTAATGTGCCGCTGTTCACCATTCACTCCGGCCTGAATGATACCGAGCGCCTCAGCGCCTGGCTGGCCGGGCGCGACAATCAGGCCGGCATCATTATTGGTACCCGCTCTGCCCTGTTCACCCCGTTCGCGGATCTCGGCATCATTATTGTCGATGAAGAGCATGACTCGTCCTATAAGCAACAGGACAGCCTGCGCTATCACGCCAGAGACATGGCCGTGCTGCGGGCCAGCAAAGAAAACATTCCGGTTGTGCTCGGTTCAGCCACGCCGGCACTGGAAACCCTGCACAATGCCAGAACCGGCAAATACCACCACCTGCATCTGACCCGCCGCGCCGGTAACGCTCAGGCCGCCCGTCACGGGGTACTGGACATGAAAGGACTCCATCTGGAGGCAGGACTGTCCGCACCGCTGATTGCCCGTATGCGCCAGCATCTGAGCGCTGGCAATCAGGTGATGCTGTTTCTCAACCGCCGCGGGTTCGCGCCGGCGCTGATGTGCCACGAATGTGGCTGGCTGGCGGAGTGTAAGCGATGCGATGCGTATTACACTTACCATCAGCACTCCGGCGAGCTTCGCTGCCACCATTGCCAGACCCAGCGTCCTGTCATGCCCCAGTGTCAGCAGTGCGGATCGACTCAGCTCCAGACCGTCGGGGTCGGCACCGAGCAGCTTGAACACCAGCTCGCCAGCTTGTTTCCTGAGTTCCGTACCGTGCGTATTGATCGCGACAGTACCCGCCGCAAAGGCAGCCTGGACAATTACCTTGAGGCGGTCAGAAACAAGGAGTACCAGATCCTGATCGGCACCCAGATGCTGGCCAAAGGTCACCACTTTCCGGATGTGACCCTGGTAGCGCTGGTCGATGTCGACAGCGCCCTGTTCAGTAATGACTTTCGGGCTGCGGAGCGGCTGGCGCAGCTGTTCATCCAGGTCGCAGGCCGTGCTGGCCGCGCCAGTAAACCGGGTGAAGTGCTGCTGCAAACCCACCATCCGGAACACAGCCTGCTTCAGGCCCTGCTCTACAAAGGGTACGACCACTTTGCTGTTCAGGCGCTGACAGAACGCCGTCAGGCCATGTTGCCGCCTTTTACTTATCTGGCACTGTTCAGAGCCGAAGCAGCGCAAAGTGAGCTGGCCGAGCAGTTTCTGCATCAGATGCGCGGCATTCTGGAGGCCAGCCCGCTGTTTGAGGCTCACACTCTGGTGCTGGGCCCCAATCCGGCGCCTCTCTCCCGCCGCGCCGGTCGCTACCGGTGGCAGTTACTGCTGCAGGCGCCCGACAGGAAAACCCTGCAAACTCTGCTGTCTGTGGCCCGTCCTGCCATTAACTTGCTGCCATTGGCGCGGAAAGTGCGCTGGTCGCTAGACGTCGAACCTCAGGATTTAAGCTGAAGATAAGATAATTAATGCGATTTGGATCACAAGCCCAATGTAATTTATGCTATTTGGCACATGTTTAAACCCGCATAAAGCGCCTACAATAACAGGCTTGTTGGACCAGGTTTCTGCACCGATTTGGCTGCGATCCTCCAGCATTATTGAGAGAAATGTCTTAGAGAGGAACTATTTATGGCGACAATGAAGGATGTTGCCCAGCTAGCCGGAGTCTCTACCGCGACTGTGTCGCGCGCTCTGATGAACCCGGAAAAAGTGTCAGCCTCGACCCGTAAAAAAGTCGAACAGGCTGTCATGGATGCTGGCTATTCCCCGAATTCCCTGGCTCGTAACCTTAGGCGCAATGAATCCAAAACCATTGTCGCTATCGTCCCCGACATCTGCGATCCCTATTTCACGGAAATTATCCGGGGGATTGAAGAAGCAGCGATGGAATATGGCTACCTGGTACTGCTGGGCGACAGCGGCCAGCAGAAAAGCCGGGAGAACTCATTCGTGAATCTGGTGTTCACCAAGCAGGCAGACGGCATGTTACTGCTGGGCACGGATTTACCCTTTGATATCAGCAAACCGGAACAGAAAAACCTGCCACCTATGGTGATGGCCTGTGAGTTTGCCCCTGAGCTGGAGCTGCCGACCGTCCACATTGATAACCTGACCGCAGCATTTGAAGCCGTGAACTACCTGACCCAGATGGGCCACAAACACATTGCCCAAATCACAGGTCCCGACAGTGCCATGCTCTGCCAGTTCCGCTCTCAGGGTTATCAGCAGGCCCTGCGCCGTGCCGGCACAGAACTGAATCCGGCTTACACGGTAAAAAGTGATTTCACCTTTGCCGGCGGTGCCCGCGCTGTGACCACCCTGTTATCGCTGCCGGAGCCACCGACCGCCCTGCTGTGCCACAACGATGTCATGGCCATCGGCGCCATGCAGCAAGCCAAGCGATTAGGGATCAATGTCCCTCAGGACCTGTCTATCGTAGGGTTTGATGATATCCAGTTCGCCGAATACTGCGATCCGCCGCTGACCACAGTGTCGCAGCCACGCTATGAAATTGGCCGTCAGTCGATGCTGATGCTGCTGGACATACTGCAAGGTAAGGACATAGCTGCCGGTTCGCGCCTGCTGGATGCCAAGCTGGTCATCCGGGAAAGTGCCGCGCCGCCGCCAACCAAGCCGCAATAGCCACCTCGACCTGAGCTGAAAAAATCACCACTTTGAGCAAAAGGTCACAGAATGATCGGGAAGCTCTGCCTCTGTGGCAGGTACAGGCTTCCCGACACTAGCCAGTGTGGACACTTCTTTGTACCATGTCAGACCATTAGTCCAACAATCATCAAGACATTGTGGCAACCAAAGATTACGTCAAGCGAGGCCGGGCCGCGAAAAAGCCCGCCAGAAGAACGCCTTCCCGCAGCAGTAAACCCAGTGGCCAGTTCCCGGTAAAATGGGCACTGATTGCCCTGTGCCTGGTTATTGCCCTCGGCTATGGCTTATATTTTCTGTCTTCGTCACCCAAGCCAGCGGCAACCCATACGACCCCGGTTAAGCCGGCGCCGGTCACAGTCAAAGACAAAACGCCGCCTGCACCAGCCACCAAGCCCAAGCCCAAGCCCAAGCAGGAAACCAGCACCAAAGTCGACACCAAGCCTGTGACCGCGCCTAAGCAACAAGAAAAATTACCGCCTAAGCCTGCAGAAAAATGGCGCTACATTGAAGAGCTGGAAAATAAAGAAGTGCAGGTGGAAGCGAAGAAGGTTCCGGATAAGCCGGGTCGCCCTTATCTGATGCAGTGTGGCGCTTACCGCTCGCCAAGTCAGGCGGAGGAGCGCAAAGCCATGATTGCTTTCCAGGGGCTCACCAGCCAGATCAAAGTGTCTCAGGGTGAAAAAGGCAGCTGGTATCGCGTGGTACTCGGCCCATACCCTCAGAAACGCAAAGCCGAAAGCGATCGCAATATGCTGCGACGGGCCGGGATCGAACCTTGCGCCATCTGGTACTGGGACGCTTGAGTCGTTTGCTGACCTGATAACGGCTAACTACACTGATTAAGGATGCTGAAGCAGACAAAACGCTGCCAAGGCATCCTTTTTTTATGGCCTCCACCGCGCAGATTGTTTCGTTTGCCTTGAAATCGGAAACCACCATCCCCAGATCTGCGGCTATACCCATACCGGCCCACGAGCCGGACTGATGCTAAGAGGTAATACCGTGACAACCATAGTCTCTGTACGTCGCAATGGAAAAGTCGTCATCGCCGGTGATGGCCAGGTCTCACTGGGCAATACCGTCATGAAGGGCAATGCCCGCAAAGTCCGCCGCTTATACAACAATCAGGTACTGGCAGGATTCGCCGGCGGTACCGCCGATGCCTTCACCCTGTTTGAGCGTTTCGAACGCAAGCTGGAAATGCACCAGGGGCACCTGATGAAAGCCGCGGTCGAACTGGCAAAAGACTGGCGTACCGACCGTAGCCTGCGCCGCCTGGAAGCCTTACTGGCCGTTGCGGATGCCACCGCCTCGCTGATCATCACAGGTAACGGTGATGTGGTTCAGCCGGAAAACGACCTGATTGCCATTGGCTCAGGCGGTAATTTTGCGTTATCCGCAGCCCGGGCGCTGCTGGAAAACACCGAGCTGGATGCTCGCACCATAGCTGAGAAGTCGCTGACCATTGCTGGTGATATCTGCGTTTACACCAATGACTTCCAGACTGTTGAAGAACTCGATACCCAGTAAGGATTCCCCATGTCTGAAATGACTCCCCGCGAAATTGTTCATGAACTGAACCGCCATATTATCGGCCAGGACAAGGCCAAGCGTGCTGTGGCTATTGCGCTGCGTAACCGCTGGCGTCGCATGCAGCTGCCGGAAGAGCTGCGCGTTGAAGTGACCCCGAAAAACATCCTGATGATAGGGCCGACCGGTGTCGGTAAAACCGAAATCGCCCGCCGTCTGGCTAAACTGGCCAACGCCCCTTTCATCAAGGTTGAAGCCACCAAATTCACCGAAGTCGGTTATGTCGGTAAAGAAGTGGAAACCATCATCCGCGATCTGACTGACGTTGCGGTCAAAATGACCCATCAGCAGGCCACCGAAAAAGTCCGCTTCCGCGCTGAAGAGCTGGCAGAAGACCGCATCCTGGATGTGTTGCTCCCGCCCCCGCGTGATGCCTGGGGCAAGAATGAAGAAAGCGACACCAATTCGGCCACCCGTCAGTCATTTCGCAAAAAGCTGCGCGAAGGCAAGCTGGATGACAAGGAAATAGAAATTGACGTGGCCGCCCCTCAGATGGGTGTCGAGATCATGGCCCCTCCCGGCATGGAAGAAATGACCAATCAGCTGCAGGGCATGTTCCAGAATCTGGCGGGCAACACCACCAAAAAGCGCAAGATGAAAATCAAAGATGCGCTCAAAGCGGTGACCGAAGATGAGGCCTCCAAGCTGGTTAATCAGGAAGAGCTGAAAGAGCTGGCTATCCACGCAGTTGAGAACAACGGTATCGTCTTCATTGATGAGATCGACAAAATCTGTAAGCGTGGCGAAAGCTCTGGCCCGGATGTGTCCCGCGAAGGGGTCCAGCGTGACCTGCTGCCGCTGGTGGAAGGTTCGACGGTCTCGACCAAACATGGCATGGTCAGAACCGATCATATCCTGTTCATCGCGTCCGGCGCCTTCCAGGTAGCACGTCCGTCTGATCTGATCCCGGAGCTGCAGGGCCGTCTGCCAATTCGTGTTGAACTTGAAGCCCTGACCAGCGAAGACTTCAAGCGTATCCTGACCGAGCCGAACGCGTCGCTGACCGAACAGTACCGCGCCCTGATGGCCACGGAAAATGTCACCATCAGCTTTACCGAAGATGGCATTGCCCAGATTGCCGATGCGGCCTGGCAGGTCAACGAGCGCACCGAAAATATCGGTGCCCGCCGTCTGCACACTGTGCTGGAGCGCCTGATGGAAGAGCTCTCTTATGATGCTTCCGAGCAGGGCGGTAAAGAGCAGATCATCGATAAAGCCTATGTGCATGCCCATCTGGGCGAGCTGGTGGAAGACGAAGATCTCAGCCGCTTCATCCTGTAACCCAACCTGTAACCCGAGTAGTTAACTTAGCCACTCCGTTATCCTTACTCAGCGGGATGCCAGATTATCGACCGGCATCCCGTTTTTTATCTTCTTGTTGCGCCAGAACAACATTCCTTTCTGTAATCGGGCCATACTCACACCCTATACTGTCTTTATCTTGGGATCATGGCTTTGTCCTCTCTTTCCGTCTGGCTGGATGCGACCCGGCCCAAAACCCTGCTGCTGGCCATGGCCGCTTTGCTGTGCGGTAACAGCCTGGCCGCTGCCCAGGGGCACTTTTCACCGGCGATCGCCCTGCTGGCTCTGCTGACAGCTTTGCTGCTCCAGATATTGTCTAACCTGGCCAACGATTATGGCGATGTACGCAAAGGAACGGATAACCGCCACCGACTGGGGCCGCAGCGCGGACTGCAGCAGGGCCGGATTTCCCTACCTGCCATGCGGGCAGCCATAACCGTAACCCTGACGTTAACCACCCTGAGCGGCATCGCCCTGCTCTGGCTGGCCCGACCATCCCTCACCGTCTTGCTCAGCTTTATGGCCCTGGGTGTCGCTTCTGTGCTGGCAGCACTGGCCTATACCTTAGGCGCGAAACCTTATGGTTATCGCGGGTTGGGCGATCCTGCGGTACTGTTCTTCTTCGGCTGGGTCGCCGTCGGCGGCAGCTATTATCTGCAGAGCCAACAGTTCCAATGGGCCATTTTACTGCCAGCGACGGCCAGCGGACTGCTGGCGGTCGGGGTACTGAATCTCAATAACCTGCGTGATATTGATAACGACAGGGCCTGCGGAAAACTCACTCTGGCGGCAAGACTCGGTCCGACAGCAGGCCGCTGGTATCACCTGCTGCTCATGGCAGCCAGCCTGCTCGGCTTTGCGGCTTATGCCCTGCTGACGGCCCGTTCACCGTGGGGCTGGTTGTTTCTGCTGTCCGCCCCCTGGTTGCTGGCGCATGCCGCTAACGTGCTGGCCACGCAAAAAGCGCAATCATTGGCTCCTATGCTGGCCTTACTGGCTAAAATAGCACTGATGACTAACCTGCTGTTTGCCATCGGATTGCTTGCCGACCGCTAAAGCATGGCGTCGAGATTGCAATGCAGCCTGAGCTGGTTATACTTTCAGCAAGTTAGTGAATGGGCGCTTTCTGCTTCCTGTCCTGCTTAATATTACTGCCAATAAAGAAGCGAGCTTATGGAATACAATACCTCTGAACTCTGTGATATTTACCTCGACCTGGTTGACGTGGTTGAGCCAATGTTCAGCTCTTACGGTGGCCGAAGCTCATTCGGAGGCCAGATCACCACAGTAAAATGTTTTGAAGACAATGGTCTGCTTCAGACTGTGCTGGCAGAACCGGGCGCTGGACGAGTCCTGTTAATTGATGGTGGCGGTTCGCTTCGTCGCGCGCTGATTGATGCCGAACTGGCGCAAATGGCAGTACAGAGTGAGTGGGAAGGCATCATAGTGTATGGCTGTGTGCGCCATGTCGATGAATTAGATGAGCTGGATATTGGTATTCAGGCCATGGCTTCAATTCCAGTCGGCGCTGACAAGCAAGGAACGGGGGAAGTAGACGTCGCTGTTAATTTCGGGGGAGTCACCTTCCTGCCGGAAGATCATCTCTATGCAGACAACACCGGGGTAATTTTGTCTCCGGAACCTCTGGATATCGACTGATACCCCGCTGACATTCTGTGCGCTTTAAAGAAAAACAGAGCCAAATGGCTCTGTTTTTCTTGCGGGTGGCAGTTGTTGTGGAAATTATTCCACCGTTTCCATTTTACCCAGCAGCATGCGGACACGCTCCTGCCACGCCTGATGATCATTACGCAGCTTCTCGTTATCCTGGACCAGTGACTCACGATCTGCGCGCAGTTCCTGAGCAAGGTTTACCAGATTATCGTTTTTCTCTTTCAGTTCTTCCACTTCCATCTGCAGCAGGGAAATGGTATCGACAGCCATTTGCACTTTGGCTTCCAGCTGTTCCAGCATCTCTAAAGACATAATTTTCACCCTATCAGCACCTGCGCAAGACCGCAGCTTAAACTGCGTCTACCAGGCAAATTACAATTCCAATGTAGCCCCTATTCTAACTAGGCCTTATTCGTCTGGCATCTACTAATACCACGCTTTGCCACAATCGGATAAAAATCATCCAAACTTCCACAACATTTTACCTTCAGTAAGGCATCGCGCGCTGCCAGACACAGTGAACTGTTAGCGATCACTCAGTTTTCCCCTGCACATTTTGAACCGCTGCGGCTGACATGCTAGTGTTCGCGCCTCTCAACACGAAATAGAGTATTAACTCTATTCATACCTTTCGCTTTCCTTTCGATATCGACCAATCAAACAAATTATATGCTCGAACGCACATTTTTGATTCGCGGCCCTTTCGGATAAATCACCATTCGAGTATTTTTTGGTCACATAACGATAACAACTCTATTACCTATCACTCGACACAAGGATTGGCACATGACAAAACGACAACCCCCTACGCTGCTTGGCGAATGCCTGGCAGAATTCATTGGCACCGGACTGCTCATCTTCTTTGGAGTAGGCTGTGTCGCTGCGCTGGTGTTAGCAGGTGCTGACTTCGGTCAATGGGAAATCAGTATTATGTGGGGACTTGGAGTCACCATAGCGATTTATTGCACGGCGGGTGTCTCCGGCGCGCACATTAACCCGGCCGTCACCATTGCATTAGCCATTTTTCACGGTTTTGATAAAGCAAAAGTACTCCCTTACATCCTGTCTCAACTGGCTGGCGCCTTCTGCTCGGCCGCGTTGATATATGGCCTTTACAGCAATCTGTTCACCGAATTCGAAAGTGCGCATGGGATTGTTCGCGGCAGTGTCGAAAGCCTGGCCACGGCTGGCATTTTTTCTACCTACCCGAATCCTGCCCTGTCATTGAGCGGCGCCTTTGCCGTCGAGTTTGTCATTACCGCTGTGCTGATGTTTGCCATTCTGGCCATAGGTGATGAGAAAAACGGTACTCCCCGTGGTGCTCTTGGCCCGGTACTGATAGGTATACTGATCGCCGTGATTGGTGGCTCACTCGGCCCGCTGACTGGCTTTGCCATGAACCCGGCCCGGGATTTTGGCCCCAAGTTTTTTGCTTACCTGGCTGGCTGGGGCGACATGGCGCTGACTGGCGGAAAAGATATTCCTTACTTTATCATCCCTATTCTGGCGCCGATTGCCGGTGCCGGCTTCGGTGCCTGGCTGTATCCGAAAGTCATTGGTGTCTATCTGCCGGGTAACCGCTGTACCCTGCCGAACCAATGTGAATCAGACAATGAGAAAGAAGTCGCGCAAGCCTGATTGCAGCGCTATCTATAATTAATCAGAGAAGAGGACCCTCAGATGACCACAGAACAAAAGTACATCGTCGCACTCGATCAGGGAACCACCAGTTCACGCGCTGTGATCATGGATCATGACGCCAACATAGTCTGCACTGCGCAGCGCGAATTCACTCAAATCTACCCCAAAGCGGGCTGGGTTGAGCACGACCCGATGGAAATCTGGGCCAGTCAAAGCTCCACTATGGTGGAAGCCCTGGCCAAAGTCGGTATCCGCACCGATCAGATTGCCGGTATCGGTATCACCAACCAGCGTGAAACCACCATTGTCTGGGACAAGAACACAGGCAAACCTGTCTACAACGCCATTGTCTGGCAGTGCCGCCGTACCGCCGACATCTGCCAGCAGCTGAAACAGCAACAGGATCTGGAAGCCTACATCCGTGACAACACAGGCCTGGTCGTGGACCCGTATTTCTCCGGCACCAAAATCAAGTGGATTCTGGACAACGTCGAAGGAGCCCGTGAGCAGGCCGAAGCAGGTAACCTGCTGTTCGGTACCGTAGATACCTGGCTGATCTGGAAACTGACCCAAGGCCGTGTTCATGTCACCGACTACACCAACGCCTCCCGGACTATGCTGTTTAACATCAACTCGCTGGAGTGGGATGAAAAACTGCTCAAAGTCATGGATATCCCGCTGTCTATGATGCCGGAAGTGAAAGCCTCTTCCGAGATCTACGGTCAGACCAACATTGGCGGCAAAGGCGGCACCCGTGTGCCTATCGCGGGTATTGCCGGTGACCAGCAGGCCGCACTGTTCGGTCAGATGTGTGTGGAACCGGGTCAGGCCAAAAATACCTACGGCACCGGCTGCTTCCTACTGATGAACACAGGCAAAGAGAAAGTCAACTCGCAGAACGGCCTGCTGACCACCCTGGCCTGCGGCCCGAAAGGCGAGCCGGCTTACGCACTGGAAGGGGCGGTCTTCATGGCCGGTGCCTCGATCCAATGGCTGCGTGATGAGCTGAAACTGCTGGGCGATGCCAAAGATTCTGAGTACTTTGCAGAAAAAGTGGGCAGTGCCAACGGTGTGTATGTGGTGCCGGCCTTCACCGGTTTAGGCGCCCCTTACTGGGACCCGTATGCGCGCGGCGCCATTGTCGGCCTGACCCGAGGTGTCAACAACAACCACCTGATCCGCGCCACACTGGAAAGCATTGCTTACCAGACCCGTGATGTTCTGGATGCCATGCAGGCGGATTCAGGGATCCATCTGGCCGCACTGAAAGTGGACGGCGGTGCGGTGTCCAACAATTTCCTGATGCAGTTCCAGTCTGATCTGCTGAACACCGAAGTGCACCGCCCCGTGGTGACAGAAGTCACCGCACTGGGCGCCGGGTATCTGGCCGGTCTTGCGGTGGGCTTCTGGGACAGCATTGATGAGCTGAAAAACAAAGCCGTACTGGAGCGCAGTTTCACCCCGTGTCCGGATGACAGCAAACGCGCCCGACGCTATAAAGGCTGGAAGCGCGCCGTGGAATGCGCCAAAGGCTGGGCCATCGACGAGGACGAGTAATCCCCGCCGAGCCGTTGTCACGCCGAGTCTTTTCACGCAGAGTGTTTTAACTCTGACCACAAGCCTGCCCTTCCCGGCAGGCTTGTTTTTTTATCGATACCTTGCAGCAGGAAACGCTGCGCTGGCGTCTGTGTTACAATTCGCGCAGAGAATCGACACCCCGATATCTGTGACTGACCTGATATCTTTTTACTGAGTAGTTCTGGAGTTCCCATGAAACGCGATTTGGCAATGGCTTTTTCCCGTGTCACTGAAGGTGCCGCGCTGGCAGGTTACAAATGGCTCGGCCGTGGCGACAAAAACGCCGCTGACGGCGCTGCTGTCGAGGTCATGCGTACCCTGCTAAACAAAACCGAGATCACCGGTGAGATTGTTATCGGTGAAGGGGAAATTGACGACGCCCCTATGCTGTATATCGGCGAGCAGGTGGGTGCCGGTGGCGATGCGGTCGATATCGCGGTCGATCCGATAGAAGGCACCCGGATGACCGCCATGGGCCAGAACAATGCGCTGGCGGTGCTAGCGGCCGGTGAAAAAGGGGCGTTTCTCAAAGCACCTGACATGTATATGGAAAAACTGGTGGTCGGCCCGCAAGCCAAGGGACAGATAGATCTCAATCTGCCGCTGGAAGACAACCTGGTCAATATCGCTGCCGCGCTGGGTAAGCCGTTAGAAAACCTGGTGGTGACCACACTGGCGAAACCGCGCCATGACGAGATTATTGCCAAAATGCAGGCCATGGGCATTCGTGTCTATGCCGTGCCGGACGGCGACGTAGCCGCTTCCATTCTCACTTGCATGCCAGACAGCGAAGTCGACGTAATGTACTGCATCGGCGGTGCGCCGGAAGGTGTGGTCTCGGCGGCGGCCATCCGGGCGTTAGGCGGTGATATGCAAGGGCGCCTGCTGCCACGTTTTCTGGTCAAAGGCGGCAGTGATGACAATTACCGCATGGGCCAGCAGGAAATGGACCGCTGCCGCGAAATGGGTATTGAACCCAATCAGGTCCTGCCGCTGGAGCAAATGGCGAAAAGCGACAATGTGATCTTTGCCGGTACGGGTATCACCAAAGGCGATTTGCTGGACGGCATTACCCGCAATGGCAATATCGCCACCACAGAGACCCTGCTAATCCGCGGTAAATGCCGCACGATCCGCCGAATCAAGTCGATTCATTACCTGGACAGAAAAGACCCGGCTATCCTGCCTCATATTCTCTGACAGCGCTCTGCCGTCCCGGTATGTGATTAGTACCGGGATAACCGCCTGATCATAATAAGACTTTCACTGCTTTTTTTATAAAGCTGGGCTATGCTATTTAGTAAAGCCATTGCTTTATATACTTAGCTGGCCACATAATAGGCGCATGAATACAAGTAATACGACTATGAAAACCATAGATAAAATTCTCCATAGAATGAAGCAAGACGGCCCGGTCACTGCCAAAGCCCTGTCAGAGGAGCTGAGCCTGACGACTATGGGAGTGCGCCAGCACTTGCAGGGATTGGAAGACGACGGTCTGGTGGGGTTTGAAGATATCAAAGCCAAAGTCGGCCGGCCAACCCGCCACTGGCACCTGACGGCTCAAGGCCATGAGCAGTTTGCCGATCGTCACGGTGACCTGATCATTCAAATGCTGGATTCAGTGGAAAATCTGTTCGGTCAGGAAGGCTTGCAGAAGATTTTGCTGCAGCGCGAAGAAGGCACGCTGAACCAGTATCAGCAGGCCATTGCAAAGGCCACAGATTTAAAAGAAAAACTTCAGATTCTGACTACACTGAGGGAAAAGGAAGGTTACATGGCACAGCTGGAGTCCGATGAACACGGCTTCATTCTGATTGAGAACCATTGTCCTATCTGCCATGCCGCGAAGCGCTGCCCCTCTCTATGTCGATCTGAACTGGCGGTCTTCCAGCGTCTGCTGGGAGACAGTGTGACAATAGAGCGTAACGAACACATTATTGCCGGGCAGCGCAGATGCAGCTACCGCATTAATCCGTCCTGAGAATCTGACTATGTAAGAAGGAGATCACAATGGCTGACTGGATCCCTGCCAAGGTTATCAGTAATCGTCACTGGAACAGCGAACTGTTCAGTTTAACGCTGGAGGCGAATATTGAACCCTTTAAAGCCGGGCAATTTACCAAGCTGGCGCTGGAATGCGACGGCAAAATGATCCAACGCGCCTACTCCTTTGTCAATCCGCCCAGCAGCCATCAGATTGAAATCTACGCCACCAGAGTGGCTGACGGTTTGTTGTCCCCTCGCCTGCACGCCCTGCAAGCCGAAGACGAAGTCTTCATCACCGCCCGGGCTAACGGCTTCTTTATCTTAGATGAAGTGCCTGACGGGGATAGCCTGTGGCTGTTGTCAACCGGGACGGCCATCGGGCCCTACCTCTCGATTCTGCGTGAAGCCACCGCCTGGCAGCGGTTTCGTAAAATCGTACTGGTGCATGCCGTTCGCTTTGCCGCCGATCTCAGCTATCAGGCAGAAATCAACGCGCTCAAAGCAGCCCATCCCGAACAGCTGATCGTCCAGCCCTTTGTCAGCCGCGAGCCGGCACCACTTGCGCTCACCGGCCGCATTCCTCAGGCCATTTCAGACGGCCTGCTGGAACGCCATGTCGGCATACCGCTCAATCCTCAAACCTCGCAACTGATGCTGTGCGGTAACCCGGCGATGGTGAAAGACACCAAGGCGGTACTGGAAGCGCGCGGATTTGTGAAAAACCTGCGCCGTAAGCCCGGCCAGATCACCGTCGAGCACTATTGGTAACCGGGCTGGTAGCAGGCTCAGAAGCCACTGCCAGTCTTATTCCCTGTACACTCAGGTCACTTTTATTGAGCGTCTCATCAATGAGACGTTTTTTTCATTCCCCGCCATCTAGTGTTAAGTAAGTCACAGATTTGACGCTTGGGGAATGAGTTATGCAGACGTTACCATCCTTTGATGAACTCAAAAAACTGGCCGAAACGGCACCTGAAGAGCTGGAAGCCTTGCGACTGCGAATGAGCGAGGAAATCATTGAAAACGCCAGCCCAGCCATGCAACCACGCTTGCGCGCGCAGATGAGCCACATCAACCAGGTCATTGCGCGGGGTAAAAACCCGAACCATACCAATATGCTGCTGCGGGCTGAATTACAACAACAATTACAGCGCTTTGCCCGCTCACTGACAGCGCCGGAAACCCTGACAGAACATGAAGCGAAAGTGATGCCGTTTCGCCGTCAGGCATAATGCCAGCGATACGAATACCGAGGGCCAGCCTGAATGCTGGCCCGTTTTTTTGGTCTGAGGGTTAAAGATAGGATCTCCACTTCCAGCTTCAGCTGTCTTTTCAGCTTCAGCTATCTTTTCGACTTCAAATAGGTGTCGCTTTCCATATCCCGGATTTCAATCGTCAGGCTGTCAATCGTCGCAGCGTGCTGCTCCAGCAGCGGCATCAGACGCTCTGCCAGTCCGCGCTTACAGTCATCGTCACGCCCCGACAACAAAGCCAGTTCCAGATGAATAAAATTATGAGCATCACCGCCCTCTCCCACCTGCCACTGATGACAAGGATAGGCGCGAGATTTCACAGAGGCGGGTTCAAATACCCCGCAGGTTAGCAATGACTGATGAAGATCTTCCAGTAAGGCTGCAACGTTAACGCGCTCAGCAACGGGATCGGCAAATTCCAGCTTCAGGTGGGGCATACAACTCTCCTTGTTGGTCAGGGGCGACCCGATATTCCATTAACTGGCGCATAACTTAGCCGATTTTACTGACGACAGCGACACGGGCATGCAGAAATTCCCTGTTGATCACTTTTCACCATCAATGTGGCTAGCCGCTCTGAGTTGAAAGTGAAAATTTATTACAGCTCAGAGTTCACTTTTGCCGTTGAAACAGGTACAACCGGGCATGGATTTGTTCGAGATTAAGGAAGTTTACGTCTATCGGGCGTATACTGTCGGACGTTTAAACCTGCATTATCAGGCAGGCTGCACTGAACACACTACTGCCTGACAGCGGTGTACTCAGTTTAGTCTGACTTTAGACATCACATAGATATGGAGAAAATCTTATGCGTCATCCTGTAGTTATGGGTAACTGGAAACTAAACGGCAGCAAAGAAATGGTCACCAACCTGCTGACAGGTCTGGATGCCGCGCTGGCTGGCGTTGAGGGCGTTGATGTGGCAGTCGCGCCACCTGTGATGTACCTGGATCTGGCACAGCGTCTGATCAGCCAGGGCAAGAGCAAGATCATTCTGGGTGCCCAGAACGTTGATGTGAACGCCAGCGGTGCTTACACAGGTGATATCTCACCTGAGATGCTGAAAGATTTCGGCGCCAGCCACATCATCATCGGCCACTCAGAGCGTCGTGAGTACCATCACGAGTCGGACGAGTTCGTGGCTCAGAAGTTTGCCTTCCTGAAAGAGAACGGCCTGACGCCTGTACTGTGCATCGGTGAATCTGAAGCGCAAAACGAAGCCGGCGAAACGGTTGCCGTTTGTGCCCGCCAGCTGGACGCTGTGATCAAAACACAAGGTGTTGAAGCCCTGAACGGTGCCATCATCGCCTATGAACCTATCTGGGCCATCGGTACCGGTAAAGCGGCGACTGCCGAGCAGGCACAGGACATTCACGCCGCTATCCGTGCCCACATCGCGTCTTTCAGCGCAGAAGTCGCGAAAAACGTAGTGATCCAGTACGGCGGTTCGGTTAAAGCCGGCAATGCCGCTGAGCTGTTTGCGATGCCAGACATCGACGGCGCCCTGGTTGGCGGTGCAGCGCTGGATGCAGAAGGCTTTGCCGCTATCGCGAAAGCAGCAGCTGAAGCCAAGAAATAAGATACCATCAGGGGCGGCACACGCCGCTCCGGCAGCATCCTGTCTCAGGCAGGAGCACAAAAAAGCCGACCACAGCAGCGTCGGCTTTTTTTATTCACTTGTCCCGTCCTGAGATGATCAGAACAGCTTATCGGCAACCTTGTACAAATCTGTGCGCACCGGGCGTTTCATATTTTCGATGGCATCAATGATGTCGTGGTGGACCATTTTTTCATTCTGCACCCCCACGCAACGGCCACCTTCGCCCTGCATCAGCAAATCAACCGCGTAAGCACCCATACGAGAAGCCAGAATACGGTCAAAGGCAGTTGGCTGTCCGCCACGCTGGATATGGCCCAGCACGGTGGCGCGGGTTTCGCGGCCGGTTTCCGTCTCGATATACTTAGCCAGCTGATTGACGTCTGTCATCAGCTCGGTAATCGCCACAATTGCATGCTTCTTACCTTTGTAGATGCCTTCTTTGATTTTGGCCAGCAGCTGCTCTTTGTGCAGGCCGGTTTCCGGGGTGATGATGTACTCACAGCCACCGGCAATCGATGCCATCAGGGTCAGATCGCCGCAATGACGGCCCATGACTTCAACAATCGAAATACGCTGGTGCGACGATGAGGTATCACGCAGGCGGTCAATCGCATCAATTACGGTATTCAGCGCCGTCATAAAACCGATCGTATAATCAGTACCGGCCACATCGTTGTCTATGGTGCCGGGCAGGCCGATACACGGATAGCCCATCTCGGTCAGCTTTTTCGCCCCCATGTAAGAGCCATCACCGCCGATCACCACCAGCGCATCGATACCGTGAATTTTCAGGTTTTCGATCGCCTGAGCACGGACTTTCTCATCACGGAATTCAGGAAAACGGGCAGAGCCAAGAAACGTGCCGCCCCGGTTGATCACGTCAGAGACACTGGAGCGGTCAAGTTTCTGAATACGGTTCTGATGCAGGCCCTGATAGCCATCATATACACCGTAAACTTCCAGGCCTTCTGATAAACCTGCGCGAACAACTCCGCGAATCGCCGCGTTCATACCTGGGGCGTCACCGCCACTGGTCAAAACACCAATCTTTTTAATCATGGTTACCCTCTGACTTTGGGAAATGAAAATCCTTTCCTTTGCGAGCTGGCCCAAGTCAGCGACTCCGCCTCGCCTCCCTCACGGTGGCGACTCGCGTAAACTGTAACTTTCCTACTAATGTAGGAGTATTACAATTTAGAAAAACGATGTATTGATTCATATCACGTAAACTTGCCATGTGTCGGCAGCCTTGTTGGCATACTGGAACCCCGAGTGTGTTTTGTACCCCAGGTTGCCGCCAGGCTATATGCCACTAAGTATATGCTTAGTTCGCAATGTCGGCCGCCTCGCCGGCAAATTCTCCCGAACCCTGACGGTAAGTATGGTTTCCGGCCACATGGACAGCTAAATATTATTCGCAGTATAGCGGTTTTGTGATGAAATTTAATAACAAAATTGACAAGTTAAGCTCATGGTGACAACAAAAAAAGCCACAACATTTCGTTGTGGCTTCGGTATTTTCAGTCAAATGCAGCATTATTCACTGTGTTTTTCTTTCCATTTCGCCATGCACTCTGCCTGCTTCTCAGCTTTTAATGTCTTGTACTGTGCTTTCTGCTCCGCTGTCAGAATGTTGAGCATGTCGTGACGTTTTTTCATCATGCTCACACGACGCTCAATTTGTTGATCTGACATTTGCTTGGCCAGATCACGCACTGCATTTTCATCAAAGTTGTCGGCTAGCAGCAAATCTTGCATCTTATCGTGATTTGCTTTCATGGCTTCACGGCCCTGGGCCATGTTTTCGCGCATCTCTGCCTTATTGCTCTCGCGCAGGCTGCGCATCTGCTCTTTTTGCGCGTCGGTCAGATCCAGAGACTGCATAACGCCGCGCTCGGCACGATGACCACCACAGTCGCCATAATGACCTTTACCATGAGACTTGCCCCCTTCCGCCAGTGCCGAAACGGAGCCCAGCAGCATAGGTACCGCTAATACCATAGCGACTGTCGTTTTCATTTTCCGGGTCATAGTCTTATTCATATCCTGTTCTCGCTCTGTTGATGTCCGATAAGCAAATACTACCCGCTGGCAGGTAAACTGTTGTCGTGAAAACGTAAAGCTGGGTAAAGCACTGTCATCCGGCTTGGCCTGCTTTCGGGCATAGGGGATACTTAACCTGAATCATTTAGAGGGTATGGAATCAGTATGGCAAACATTCTTCTGGTCGATGACGATAATGAACTGACAGCACTGCTCAATGACATCCTTCTGCTGGAAGGCTTCACAGTGCGCGTCGCGCACAATGGTGAGCAAGGGCTGTTAATGGTTGATGAAGACACAGATCTGATCCTGCTGGACGTCATGATGCCAGTCATGAATGGCATTGATATGCTGCGTAAACTCCGCGAAACCACCAGCACGCCAGTGCTGATGCTGACCGCTAAAGGCGAAGAGATCGACAGAGTGCTGGGACTCGAGCTGGGCGCGGATGACTATTTACCCAAGCCTTTCAGTGACAGGGAACTGCTGGCCCGCATGCGTGCTATTTTACGCCGCTCCCGCATGGTGCAGGACAACCAGAGCGAACCAGACTGCATGACCTATCTGGATCTGACCATTTATCCCGGTCGCCAGGAAGTTACCTGTAACGGTGAGCTGATCGACATGACAGCGACTGAGCTGGCCCTGCTCAGCCACCTGATCCGCCACCCCGGCACAGTAGTGACCAAACAGGATCTCAGCCTGGAAGTGCTGGGCAAACGCCTGGCGCCGTTTGACCGCGCCATCGACATGCATGTCTCAAACCTGCGTAAAAAACTCCCCCCGCGCGAAGACGGTAAGCCCAGAATAAAAACCCTGCGCGGCAAAGGCTATCTGTTTGTGGAGGCGGGATGAAGCGGCCCCTGTTTAACCTGCCTGTGTTCAGCCTGCCCATTTTCAACCGGCTCTCCAGCCGGATCTTTGCGATTTTCTGGCTGACCCTGATGCTGGTCGTTGTGGTGCTATTACTGTTACCGCACCTTGACCCACGCTCGCAACACACTATTCCTCAGCCGGAACTGAATCGTTATCAGGACGCGGCGGAGCGCATCTCTGAGCGCTTGAGCAGTCAACCCGGCACCCTGCTGGAAAAACTGCAGCCGCTGGCTGATCCCAAGCGCCACAAAGGTATGCAGTTGTATTTCACCAATGACGACGGCGAGCTACTCACGCCGCATCAGCGCACCAAAGCGTTGCGCAATTTCATTACCAGTGCCGACAGCCCGGACGCGCCGCGCCAGAAACTCTACGGCCGCTGGATGGTGGCCGGGCCTTTTCTGGTCAAGGATCAGCAGCAAAGCGCGCTGATGTATATCGGCAGGGTGTCGCACCGGCCACCGCCTTTCTTTCTGCGCATTCTCGATCAGCCTTTTCATCTGCTGCTGCTGACCATGCTTATCAGTACGCCGCTGCTGTTGTGGCTGGCCTGGGCATTAAGCCGCCCGGCGCGCAAACTGCAGGAAGCGGCGCAACGGGTGGCGAGCGGACAATTCACCCAGGATCCGGCACTCGAATCCTCCGGGCCGCGCGAATTTCGCCAGGCTGGTGCCAGCTTCAATCAGATGGTCACCTCGGTCAATCAGATGATAGGCGGGCAACAGCGGTTGCTGTCGGATATCTCTCACGAGCTGCGCTCTCCCCTGACCCGGCTTCGCATGGCAACCGCCCTGGCCCAGCGCAAGCAGGGCAACAGTCCGGAGCTGGATCGGATTGATACCGAAGCGGAGCGCCTGGAAGCCATGATCGCCAAACTGCTGGAACTGTCGCGGATGCAGATACACGGGCAGGAAACCCGCGAATACAGTGATGCGGTCAGCCTGTGGCAGGAGATGCTGGATGATGCCGAATTTGAAGCCAGTCAGCACCAGAAAAGCCTGACCTGCAGCCCGCTGCAGCCCTGGCCGCTGGCCGGAAACCCCGAGTTGCTGATCAGTGCCCTGGAAAATGTCGTTCGTAATGCCATCTACTACAGCCAAGATCGCATCGAAGTTCAGTTCAACGCCAATGACCACTCGCTGACCGTGACCATAGACGATAACGGCGAAGGGGTGCCCGATGATCAGTTGAAAGATATTTTCCGGCCTTTCTATCGGGTATCAACCGCCCGGGATCGCCACAGCGGCGGCACCGGATTGGGGCTGGCCATCACAGAAAATGCCATTCGCCAGCACAATGGCAGCATCACCGCCAGCCGCAGTCCGCTGGGTGGCCTGCGAGTGACCCTGCTGCTGCCGCTGGCGCAGAAAAGCCAGCGTCACTCGTTGTCACAGCCGGAAGCACGGTAGTCCCGGATCCCCATGCCGGTCCAGCGTTTGAACGCTTTGGCAAACGCACTGTCGTCCGCATAACCAAAGTACAGCGCCAGGTTAGCCTGTGTGCTGCCCTTTTGGTTCAGCATCTGCAGCGCCTGCTGTTTTTTTATCTGCTCAGACAATGCCCTGAAGCTGACGCCAAAATCCGCCAGCTTGCGGTTGAGGTGGCGCTCGCTGAGATTACACAAGGCCGCGGTCTGGGCGCGGGTCAGGCTGGGTTGCTGTGTCAGCAGATGGCTGATCTGCTCCAGAAAAGACGCTGGAGCCAGGCGTTTCATCTGCTGCTGGGCCAGCCGTATCAGCTGAGCCTGCAATTCCGGCTGGATGTCACGCCGGCTGCACAGCCAGTCTTCATCACTGAAAACCATGTAGTTCCCTGTCCGGGAAAAACAGACCTGGGTATCGCCAAACACCTCATGGTACAGGGCTAACGGCGCCTGAGGCGAATGCTCGAACGCGACCAGCTTTGGGATCACCGGGCCGCTGGCGACCACGGCAGCGCCCTGCATCACGCTGGCAAAAATGGCTTCCAGCCGCGCGGCTCTGGCCGCTTCAAAATGAGGACGGTAGACCAGGTGCCAGCCTTCCTGACTGTGGAACCGGGCAAAGCGTCCGCCTTCTCCGACCAGATCAGAAAAACGCAACAGATTGTCTACCGCACCGGCCAGATTGACACTGCTGAGTAACAAAAAGCCCAGCATATCAAACTGATCGATCTGCAGCTGGCGGCCAATCCGCAACCCGACCCCGTCGCAATCGGCGTGATCCGCAATCGCCTGCCAGAGCTGATCCTGCAGCGACAGCGGCAAGCGCTCACCGGCCGGACAGGCAGCCACCTGGCGTCGCAGCGCGTCCGGCAGAGCTAACCCCAAAGACGGCAGAAATTTAAGAATCGCTTTGCTGAATCCTGATGTAACAGTGCTGGGGTACATAGCGCTAACCCGGGCAGTCAATTGATCATACTTACCGCCGTTATACCACAGGCCCGCCGGCGAGCACCGTGATACGGCTCGGAACCCGGCTGTTATTTCGGGCCATTACGTCCCGAATTAACCTGTTCACGTCCCGTCTGGGCCATAGCAAAGTGTTAACAAAAAGTTAATGATAGTATTCAGGACCTAAACAGAGAGTCATTCAGTATGCATCCCTACGTTGTGATTGGAGCCGGGCCTATGGGCCTGTGCACAGTGCGCCGCCTGGCCGAACAAGGATTGCCTGTCATCGGGCTGGAAGCCCATGCCGATGTCGGCGGACTGTGGGACATCAGCAGCCCGACCAGTACCATGTACCAATCGGCTCACCTGATTTCCTCCAAGCGAATGACAGAATTCTCTGATTTTCCCATGGCGGATCATGTGGCCACCTACCCGAAACATGATCAGCTTTGTCGCTATTTTCAGGATTATGCACGGCACTTTAATCTGTATGGTCACTATCGTTTCCATGCCTGGGTGGAAAAGGTGGAACCTTGCCAGGGCAACTGGCTGGTCACATACCGTCAGCATGGTGAGACCTTTACCCTGATGGCATCCGGGGTATTGCTGGCCAATGGTACGCTACATCACCCCAGACGGGGCAACTTTGGTGGTGACTTCCAGGGTGAGCAATTTCACAGCAGCGATTATAAAAGCGCCGAGGTCTTTGCCGGAAAACGTGTACTGATTGTCGGCTGTGGTAACAGTGCCTGCGACATTGCGGTGGATGCCGTGCACCGCGCCCGCTCGGTTGATATGGTGATCCGCCGCGGGTATTACTTCCTGCCCAAATTTGTGGCGGGCATACCCACAGATACCCTGGGTGGCAAAGTGCGCTTGCCGAACCGGCTGAAGCAAATGGTCGACGGCACCCTGGTCCGGCTGATCTCCGGCAAACCCAGCCAGTTTGGCCTGCCAGATCCCGACTACCGTATGTATGAATCCCACCCTGTGGTCAATTCCATGTTCCTGCACCACATAGGGCACGGTGATATCACAGTGCGGCCGTCGATTGAGCAACTGTTGCCGACTGGTGCGCGTTTTCAGGACGGGCAGGAAGCAGAGTATGATCTGATCCTTGAGGCCACCGGCTACTCACTGCATTACCCCTTTATTGACCGCCAGCACCTTAACTGGAACGGTGATGCACCTGGCCTGTATCTCAATATTTTCACGCCACAGCATGACAACCTGTTTGTGATGGGGATGGTAGAAGCCTCAGGTCTTGGCTGGCAGGGACGCGATGATCAGGCTCAGCTGGTGGCCCGTTTTATCCGAGCCCGCCATGAGAAACCGGCCGCAGCAGAGAAATTCATGCACAAAGTCCGCCAGCAGGCCAGCCGCAGAATTGATGGCGGTATTGCGTACCTGAACCTGGAACGCATGGCCTACTATGTACACAAAGCCGATTATCTGGCGGCGCTGAACCACGAAATTCGCCAGCTGCAATGGGAGAGCTGAATGTCGAGCACTAGCCTGCTGTTACTGAATCTGATTCTGGCGATGATGATGTTTGGCATCGCCCTGAGTCTCAAACCGGCCGACTTCCGCCAGGTTGTTCGCCAGCCCAAAGGCCCCCTGACCGGGCTGGCTGCCCAGTTTGTGCTGATGCCGGCACTGACCTGGCTGCTCACCCTGCTGGTGCCCATGCCCGCCGAAGTGGCGCTGGGATTAATCCTGGTCGCCAGTTGCCCCGGCGGCAGCTTTTCCAATATCGTCACCTATCTGGCCAAAGGCAACACGGCCATGTCCATCAGTATGACTGGAATCGCCAGTGTCGCCGCGACCTTCATGACCCCCTTTAATTTCATGTTTTATGCCAGCATGAACCCGCACACCGCCCAGTTACTGAAGCAAATTGCCGTACCACCGGAAAGCCTGTTTATTGTGGTGGCACTGGTGCTGGCGTTACCGCTGACGCTCGGACTGTTCTGCAGCCAGATGGCCCCCGGCTTTGCCAAACGCAGCGAACCCTTTTTCCGCATCATCTCGCTGCTCACCCTGTTCGGTTTTGTGGCTATCGCGCTGATCACTAACTGGCCGCGCTTTATCGCCGGCGCCAGTGTCTTCCTGCTGGCCGTTATCTTCCACAATGCTCTGGCGCTGGCCATCGGCTGGCTCTGTGCCTGGGTCATGAAGTTGCCGGTTGCTGATCGCCGGGCGATCACACTGGAAGTCGGCCTGCAGAACTCCGGCCTGGGACTGGGCATCATTTTCACCTTTTTCGGCGATCTGACCGGTATGGCCATTATTGCCGCTGGCTGGGGGATCTGGCATCTGATCAGTGGCATGGGACTGTGCTACTGCTGGCACCGGCTGGATAACCGCCGCGCTGCCCTCACCTCACCTGTTTCATCCACTCGCGAACAGCATAAAGGGACCTTATGACACAGCGAATTTTAATCACCGGCTGCCAGGGCTATCTGGGCCGGCAGCTCAGTGTACGCCTCGCCCAGCACGCCGAGGTATTTGGTATTGATATTCATGATGCTCAGCCTGAGGGCGTCACCTACCAGAAAATGGACATTCGTTCTGCCGCGCTGAGCGATTTCATTGGACGTCACCACATCAGCCATGTCATCCATCTGGCCAGTATTGTGCAGCCATCCCGTGACAGGCAAAGAGACTATGACATTGATGTCAACGGGACGGAAAACCTGCTCAAAGCCTGTATCAATCATCAGGTCGCCCATCTGACGGTCACCAGCAGCGGCGCCGCTTACGGCTATCATGCCGACAATGCAGAGTGGTTGCGTGAGTCCGACCCGCTGCGGGGGAACCGGCATTTTTCCTACAGCTACCACAAACGACTGGTGGAAGAGATGCTGGCCGCATACCGCGTCGCCTACCCGGAACTGCAGCAGCTGATCCTGCGCCCGGGCACTGTGCTGGGCGCTGAGACCAACAATCTGATCACTGACCTGTTTCGCAAAGACAAGTTACTGGCCGTTAAAGGCTCGCCGTCGCCGTTTGTCTTCATCTGGGATCAGGACGTCGTCGATATCATCACCGAGGGGGTCAGCCATAGTAAATCCGGGCAATTCAATCTGGCGGGAGACGGTGCCCTCAGCGTTCACCAAATCGCCGATATTCTCGGTAAAGACACCCGTGATTTACCGGCCTGGCTGCTGAAAAGCGCCCTGCGGGTCGGCAAGCTGCTGCGTATGACCCAATACGGGCCCGAGCAACTGGATTTTCTTCGCTATCGCCCCGTGCTGGCAAACTACGCGCTGAAATTTGATTTTGGCTATATCCCGAAAAAAACCTCGCTGGAGGTGTTCGAATATTATGCCAGCCAGCAAGGGTTGATCCCGGCCAGGGAGTGTCAGCATGACTGAGCACAAACCTGTTGCCATCCTCACCGGCGCCGCCTCAGGGCTGGGCCGCGATCTGGCGATTCGTCTGTCATATGGCTACCGGCTGTATCTGATAGACAGGGACCAGGATAAGCTGACTGAACTGGCCGCCACGCTGGAAGACAGCCGTTTTTTTGTCTGCGATCTGGCTGACAGCCATGCCATAGACACACTGATTACTGATATCCGGCAGCGCGAGCCTGAGATTGCGCTGCTGATCAACAATGCCGGTATTACCCACCGCTCGCTGTCCCGTATTACGCAACCGGCAGTGATAGAAAAAGTCATGGCGGTGAACTTCTTCGCGCCGGTCCGCCTGACCCAGGGGCTGCTGCCGCTGCTGGTGCAACACCAGGCCAAAGTGGTCAACATCAGCTCGATGGCAGGCTGGATGCCTGTTTTGGGCCGGGCCGGTTACTGCGCCTCTAAATCAGCCCTGCACCAGTATTTTGAAACTTTCCGGGCTGAAATGCACAGCGACGGCGTGACAGTTCTGATGGTCTACCCGAGCTTTCTCGATACCCCCATAGAGCGCAACGCCCTCAATGGCGACGGGGGCCGCAGCCGCCATCAACGCTCTATGGTCGGTAAAATACGCCCCAGTTCGTGGATGGCCGAGCAGATTGTCACTGCCATCCGGCAAGACAAACAACGGCTGTTCCCAGATGCCTTTACCCATTTTTCCAGCCTGCTGTACCGTTTGCTGCCTCGGGTTTTTCTGCACCTGATGAGCCGGAAATTTGCCACTGAGCTTGAGGTCAAACCATGACACTGGTGTGGCTGGGCCTGGCGATTATTCTGGCCTTTGGTATTGAAGCCATGACGGGATTTGGCAGTATAGTGCTGGCGCTGTCGCTGGGGGCGCTGGTCATGGATCTGGCATCACTGGTTCATATTCTGGTGCCGCTGAATCTGCTGATGACGGCGCCGCTGGTCTGGAAGCTCAGACAGCACATACAGGTTTCATTCCTGCTGCGTTCCGTGTTGCCCATGATGCTGGTCGGCACAGCCGTCGGCGTCGGGCTGACCCCCTATGTCCCCGAACTGCTGAGCAAAACCCTGTTTGCCGGCCTGATCATCTGGTTCGCCGCCCGAGCCCTGCTGCAACCAGCAGCGGTTGAGATGCCTTCACTGCGGCGGCACTCCACCATCACGGCGGCCGGGATCACCCACGGCCTGTTCGCGTCCGGCGGCCCGCTGCTGGTTTATGCGCTAGCCCGCACCTCGCTGGATAAAACCCAGTTCAGGGCAACCTTGCTGACGGTCTGGTTCAGCCTCAATGGTTGTCTGACCCTGTATTTTATCCAGGCCGGCGAACTGACACCCTACCGGGAAACCTTGCTCTGGCTGGCCCCCTGTGTCGGTATAGGGGCATGTATCGGTAACCGGATGCACCACAGTATCGATCAGGCGCACTTCAGCAAGCTGGTGTTTGGTGTCCTGCTGGCCGTCGGGCTGATTCTGATGACCAACACATTGTTTTCCTGGGCAGCGCTCAGCACTGGTTCCGGGCTATGAATGCAGGCTACAATAGTGTTTTTGCCGCTGTTGTAGCCTGACCATGTTTGATATCGCCCTGTACGAACCTGAAATTGCGCCCAATACGGGCAACATTATTCGCCTGTGCGCCAATTGTGGTGCGCATCTGCATCTGATTGAGCCGTTAGGCTTTGATCTGGAAGAGAAGAAATTGCGGCGTGCCGGTCTGGACTACCACGATCTGGCCCATGTGCATCGTCACGCCAACTTTGAGGCCTTCCTGGCCGCCACTGCCGGTCGCCGCCTGTTTGCCTGCACCACCAAAACCACCCAGTACCACACCCAGGCCCGGTTTCAGGACGGCGACATACTGTTGTTCGGCCCGGAAACCCGCGGCCTGCCGGCAGCTGTCATAGAGAGCCTGCCCCAGGCGCAGCGGCTGCGCATCCCTATGCATCCGGACAGCCGCAGCCTGAATCTCTCCAACGCAGCCGCCATCATTGCCTATGAGGCCTGGCGCCAGTTTGATTTTGCCGGAGCCAGATAGCCCGGGCAGCAAGACAAAAAAGGGGTCTGCCGACCCCTTTTTCACGATGAGATATTGAAGGCAATCGGCACTCAGATACCGTCACCGGCAATAAAAGTCTGGTAAATGCCATTAAACTGCTGATCCATATCCATGGAAGGTTTGTCGCTGCTCGGACGGCCGACAATTTTCGCCGGTACACCCGCCACTGTGGTATGAGGCGGCACAGGTGCCAGCACCACTGAGCCCGAACCAATCTTGGCCCCTTCACCCACTTCAATATTCCCCAGCACTTTGGCACCGGCGCCTATCATCACCCCTTCACGGATTTTAGGGTGACGGTCGCCGCACTCTTTACCTGTCCCGCCCAGCGTCACATCCTGCAAGATAGACACATCGTTTTCGATAATTGCCGTCTCACCAATCACGATACCGGTAGCGTGGTCAAACATGATGCCCTGACCGATGCGGGCCGCCGGATGCACATCCACCTGACAAGTCACTGAGATTTGATTTTGCAGATAAATGGCCAGTGCTTCGCGCTTTTGCTTCCACAACCAGTTGGCAACACGATAGCCCTGCAAAGCGTGAAAGCCCTTCAGATACAGAAGCGGCACAGAAAATTTGTTGATAGCAGGGTCACGGTCAACAACGGCGCGAATATCGCACGCGGCCGATTCCGTCAGCATACTGTCCGCAACATACGCCTCTTCCACCACTTCCCGCACTGCCATTGCAGGCATGGAAGGGGTAGCCAGCTTGTTCGCCAGTATATAGCTGAGTGCGGCACCCAGATTATCGTGCTTAATGATGGTGGCATGGTAAAAACTGGCCAGCATGGGCTCCTGCTCAGTCAGCACCTTGGCCTCTTGCTTGATCGTCTCCCAGACGGCTTGCTGTTGACACTCCCTCACGTCGTCCCCTGTATATCCTTTATGTGTTTGCACCATAGCCTGCACCCTACTCACCTGATGAGTATCGACTGCTGATAATGGTTATAACTTTAAACTTCTCAGAAAAAAAAACAACGCGGGCTTTTTTGCCCGCGCTGTGTTGTTCCGGTAAGACAACTTTTCCAGCCGCTCACTCGTCTTTCTTGGCCCGTGCCAGCAGATCTCTGGCGGCCTCGCGCGCATCTTTACCCTGATAAAGCACCTGATAAATCTGCTCGGTGATCGGCATATCCACACCAAAACGCTGGGCAAGAACCCAGACTTCTTTGGTATTACGATACCCCTCAACCACCTGGCCGATACTGTGCTGCGCTTCATCAACCTGTTTTCCCTGCCCCAGTGCCAAGCCAAAACGGCGGTTGCGCGACTGGTTGTCGGTACAGGTCAGCACCAGATCGCCCAGCCCAGCCATACCCATAAAGGTTTCCGGCTGAGCACCCAGCGCCGCACCCAGACGGCACATCTCGGCCAGTCCGCGGGTGATCAGAGCGGTGCGGGCATTGGCACCATAACCAATCCCGTCTGACATTCCGGCACCGATAGCAATCACATTCTTCACCGCGCCACCCAGCTGCATACCGATAAAATCGTTATTGCTGTAGACCCGGAAGCTTTTATCGCAGTGAATTTTATCCTGCAGATCTTTAACAAACCCGGCATCCGGTGACGACACCGCTATCGCGGTGGGCAAACCGGCGGCCAGCTCTTTCGCGAACGTCGGCCCGGAGAGGACAGCCAGAGGCACCCCCTCGCCCAGGATCTCATGGGCGACATCCTGCAGCAAACGTCCGGTTTCCGGCTCCAGCCCTTTGGTGGCCCAGCAGATCCGCGAATCATCACGCAGGAAAGGCTTCATCTGTTTCAGCACATCGGCAAAAGCATGGCTGGGCACCACCAGCAGTAAATCCCGGCTGGCTTTAACGGCGGCTTCCAGATCCACACTTAGGATCAGCGAGTCCGGAAAGGCCACGCCAGGCAGAAATGCCTCGTTGGCCCGATCTGTTTCCAGCTGCGCCATATGCGCAGCGTTATGGCCCCATAAAATGACATTAGCGCCATTACGGGCCAGCGAGATGGCCAGCGAGGTGCCGTAAGAACCGGCACCCAGCACTGTCATCGTTATTGCGTTATCAGTGATTGAGGTCATGCTGTGTCGCCAATCAGGCTTGAGTGCTTTCCTGGTTACCTTCCGCCTGACTTTGCAGGTAGTTCATGAACAGGGCATCAAAGTTAACCGGTGCCAGGTTCAGTTGCGGGAAAGTGCCTTTGACAACCAGGCTGGAGATAGTTTCACGTGCGTACGGGAACAAGATGTTCGGGCAGAATGCACCCAGGCAATGGGCCAGTTGTGGCGCTTCCATACCGGCTACAGAGAAAATACCGCCCTGCTGAACTTCACACAGGAACGCCGCTTCTGACGCATTGTTCACTGTGACTGTCAGACGCAGTACGACTTCGTACACACCTTCCGCCAGCTCACGACTCTGCGTATCCAGATCCAATTTCACTTCAGGGTTCCATTCTTTCTGGAACATTTCCGGCGAGCTTGGCGCCTCGAAAGACACATCTTTCAGGAAAATGCGTTGGATTTGGAAGTTCTGTTGCGCTTCGTTGGTCGCTGCTTCAGCCATGTTATTGTCCTTTTTTGATGATTTCGTTAAGAAATCTGTCATTTTTACCGGAATCTTCCGGCCTGAAATAAAGGGCAGCTGACACCGTCAGCCACCTGAGAGTTCAAGAACTTATTTCTTTCCCTGCACCAGAGGCAAATTGGCCTCATTCCAGGAAATCAATCCGTCCTTCAGCAGGCTAACTTTAGCGTAACCCGCTTTGTGCAGCAGGCTGGCACTTTCCTGCGCCGTCTGACCTGTTTTGCATACCACAATGATGGGGGCTGACTTATACTTTTCAAGCAGTCCAAAGTTCTCGGCTTTAATTTCGCTTGGTAAAATGTGAAGTGCGCCTGCAATGTGGCCACGCTGGAAATCATCTTTGCTGCGAATATCGACAAACACGCCGTCTTCACGGTTGACCAGCACTGTCGCCTGATTAGGGGTGACAACGGCATAACCCGCGGTTTTTTGCTTCACCATGGAAGATATCAGGGCCAGAACCAGGCCAACCCAGACCAGTGACAAAATGGGATTACTCGTAACAAACTCTATGAATTGCTGCATGATTTTCGCTCTATTAACCTTTACTGCCTGCCGGATTCCCGCACAGTGGCAAGATTCAACCAAAATTAAGGAAACTGAGTATACCTGTGGCCGGAATGATGTACAGCCACCCGCCACATTTACGCGTCACGGCTCACTGCTTTCTGCGCAATAACCACACATCGCAAGGCGCCGCCTATAACTACAATAGAAAAAAACGCATTCTCAGATCTTACGTTACACAGTAGAAATGAATATATTCTAGGTAGTAAAGATAACAAACCATTTACAGCAATGTTTGATCTGAACTACAAAGTAGCGGTGATTTTGTAGTAAAATTACCGACCTGACTACTTACCTGAGCGCCTTGATACGACATTACAGCCGGATGTTGAGGTAATTGGTCTACATTTTCAGATTGTTCACATTTATGGAGAGGACAGCTTATGTCTGCTAAGAAACCACTGGCTCTGGTGATTCTGGACGGTTGGGGATACCGCGAAGATACCGCAAATAACGCGATTGCCAACGCCAACACCCCGGTACTGGATAACCTGATGGCGCATGAAGCCAACACCCTGATCCAGGCCTCCGGGCTGGACGTGGGCCTGCCTGATGGCCAGATGGGTAACTCAGAAGTGGGCCATACCAATATTGGTGCCGGCCGTGTGGTGTATCAGGATCTGACCCGCATTGCCAAATCCATCTCCGACGGTGAGTTCCAGCATAATCCTACGCTGGTGAAAGCCATGGACAGCGCTATCTCCGCGGGGAAAGCCGTTCACATCATGGGGCTGATGTCACCTGGCGGTGTTCACAGCCACGAAGATCACATTGAAGCGGCCGTGAAAATGGCGGCAGAACGCGGTGCTGAGCATATTTACCTGCATTGTTTCCTGGACGGCCGCGACACGCCACCGCGCAGCGCACAAGCCTCTCTGGAACGTTTCGACGCGCTGTTTGCCCAGTTGGGCAAAGGCCGTACCGCCTCTCTGGTTGGCCGTTACTACGCCATGGACAGGGATAACAACTGGGAACGCGTCGAGTCTGCCTATGATCTGCTGACCGCAGCCAAAGGGGATTTCACCGCCGCCTCTGCCGTCGAAGGCCTGCAGGCTGCGTATGCCCGCGAAGAAAACGACGAATTCGTCAAAGCCACAGTGCTGCGTGCCGACGGCCAGCCTGATGCCGCCATGCAGGACGGTGATGCGGTTGTCTTCATGAACTTCCGTGCAGACCGGGCCCGTCAGATTTCACGTGCCTTCCTGCCAGCTTTCAGCAGTTTTGAACGCAAACAGTTCCCGGCATTGCACTTCGTGACCCTGACGCAATACGCCGCAGATATCGATTTGCCATCCGCGTTCCCGCCGGAAAGCCTGACCAACACCTTAGGCGAATGGCTGTCGAAACAGGGCAAAACCCAGCTGCGCATTTCTGAAACCGAGAAATATGCTCACGTGACCTTCTTCTTCAATGGCGGTGTCGAAACCGAGTTTGACGGCGAGTCCCGCGCCCTGGTGGCATCACCAAAAGTGGCAACCTATGATCTGCAGCCTGAAATGAGCGCCCCTGAGCTGACTGACAAGCTGGTCGCGGCCATCAAAGGCGGTGAATTCGATATGATCATCTGTAACTACCCGAACGGCGACATGGTCGGCCACACAGGTGTCTACGATGCCGCGGTGAAAGCCTGTGAAGCCATTGATGAAAGTATCGGCCGTGTAGTTGAAGCCATCAAAGAAGCGGACGGACAGCTGCTTATCACCGCCGACCACGGTAACGCTGAAATGATGGTGAACCCGGAAACCGGGGGCATTCATACCGCACACACTAACCTGCCTGTGCCGCTGATTTATGTCGGCAACAAGCAGATCAGCCTGAAAGACGGCGGTAAGCTGTCTGATCTGGCGCCAACCATGCTGTCATTGACCGGGCTCCAAATCCCGTCAGAGATGACTGGTCAGGTGCTGTACGATCTGAAATAATCCCGGACATGCGGGAATTATTTTATAGTGCAATCTGTACACTCCGCGCCAGTGCCTTAGGCACTGGCGCTTTGCTATGCCTGGCGTTCAGTGCCTCCGTGTCTGCCGACGGTCAGAATCAGCTTGACGGCATGAAACAGGAAATAGCACGGCAGCAAAAACAGCTGAGCGATAAAAAACAGCAGCTCAACGATGTCCAGAAAACCCTGAAACAACAGGAGCTGGCCATCGCCAGAGCGGCCGGCAATATTCACGCCGCCGAGCAAAAAGTCGACGGCCTGATACGCTCTATCAGCCAGCTGGAAAAAGAACAGCAGGCACTGCTACAACGCCAGATTGGCCAGCGTGAGCTGCTGAAAGAACTGCTCACCAGCCAGTACAAAATGGGCAAATCCTCGCCGCTCGCCAACTTACTGGGCGAAAGCGACCCTGCCCGGTTAGACCGCATGGCCATCTACGCCTCACACCTCAGCCAGGCTCGCAGCCATGCACTGGATGAACTGGCCGCCACGGATACCGAACTGCAGCTCAAAAAACATCAGTTAAGCGAACAGCGTAATGAGCAGCAAACCCTGCTTAGCCAGCTGAAAAAAGACAGGGCGACACTGCTGGGCAGCCAGCAGGCGCGTAAAAGCACGGTCAGGGAATTGCAGGGCCAGTTGAACGCAGATAAACGCTACTTAACTGAACTGAAAAGCAATGAATCACGCCTGATCACTGAAATTGCCAAAGCCCGCAAAGCGGCCGAGGACGCGGCGCGTCAGGCCAGAGTCAGTATGGATGGACTGGGCAAATACAAAGGTAAATTGCCCTGGCCGGTTTCGGGCAGAATTCGCCACGCATACGGTAGCCCGCTTCAGGGTGAGCTGCGCTGGAAAGGCATGGTGATCGGTCAAGCTGTGGGCAGCGAAGTAAAAGCCGTACATGGCGGGAAAGTCGTCTTTGCCGACTGGTTGCGCGGCTACGGCCTGATGGTTGCCGTGGATCACGGCCAAGGCGATATGACCTTCTACGGTTATAACCAGACCGTGCTGAAAAAAGTGGGCGATACCGTGCAGCGTAACGAAGCCATTGCCTTGGTTGGCGACAGCGGCGGGCAGGAATCACCGGGACTGTATTTTGAAATCCGCCGTAAAGGCACGCCAACCAATCCGCAGCCCTGGCTGACCGTTAACCGCATTTTATGACACGCAGCACCCGGTAACAGAACAAGGATGGTTCGAATGAAGGGGTTATTCAGTGTAGGGCTGGTCTGGCTGTGGCTCTGGGCATCGCCGGCACAAGCGGCCAGACTGGCGATCGTGATTGATGATCTGGGTTATCAGCATATGCCTTCCCCGTTATCAGCACTCCCGCCGCAAATCAGTGTCTCCATCTTGCCCGAGACCCCTTATGACCAGCTGACCGCCCGTCAGGCCCGGCAGGAATTCAGAGACGTGCTGCTCCACATGCCGATGCAGCCGAGCAGGACTGCGCCGCTCGAAATGACCACCCTGACCGAGGCCATGAGCAAGGAAGAGCTTCAGAGCAAGCTCCGCTTTGCGCTGACACGCGTGCCGGGCGCGGTGGCGGTCAATAATCATATGGGCAGTGCCCTGACCCAGAATCCGACCGCTATGGGCTGGGTGATGGAAGTGCTCAAACAAGAGCATCTGGCCTTTCTCGACAGTCGCACCACCGCCAGATCCGTCGCGCAGTCGCAAGCTCAGGCGGCACACATTCCCGCCCTGCGCCGCCATGTTTTCCTGGATCATGTCCCGACCGAAACCTTCATCCGCCGCCAGCTGAAACAGGCCGTCTTACAGGCGAAAAAACAAGGCACTGTGATCGCGATAGGCCACCCGCACCCAATCACACTATCGACACTCACTGCCATGCTGCCCGAAATTCAGCAACAGGTCACCCTGGTTCGCTTGTCTGAGCTGTTTCCCACCGGCAGCTGACAAAAAAACGGTGTGCCGAGGCACACCGTTCCGTTTGTTTGCTTCTGAGGGGGAAATCAGTCCCAGCTCAGAATGACTTTACCGGACTGGCCGGAGCGCATGACATCAAAGCCCTGCTGGAAGTCATCCACATTATAGTGGTGGGTAATGATTGGGCTCAGATCCAGGCCAGACTGAATCAGGCTCGCCATCTTGTACCAGGTTTCGAACATTTCACGGCCATAGATACCTTTGATCACCAGGCCTTTGAAAATCACCTGAGTCCAGTCGATACCCATGCTCGATGGCGGAATGCCCAGCATAGCCACCTTACCGCCGTGGTTCATGCTCGACAGCATGCTGTTAAACGCAGCAGGCACACCCGACATTTCCAGACCGACATCGAAGCCCTCTGTCATGCCCAGCTCTGCCATCACGTCTTCCAGCTTTTGCTCTGCCACGTTGACCGCACGGGTCACACCCATCTTGCGGGCCAGATCCAGCCGGTATTCGTTCACGTCAGTAATCACGACATGACGGGCACCTACGTGCTTGGCAACCGCCGCCGCCATGATACCGATAGGGCCGGCACCTGTGATCAGCACATCTTCGCCTACCAGGTCGAAAGACAGCGCAGTGTGCACAGCATTGCCGAACGGGTCAAAAATCGACGCCAGATCGTCAGAAATATTGTCCGGGATCTTGAATGCGTTGAACGCCGGGATCACCAGATACTCAGCAAAGGCCCCTTCACGGTTGACACCCACACCGATAGTGTTACGGCACAGATGGGTGCGGCCGCCACGGCAGTTACGGCAGTGGCCGCAAGTGATATGGCCTTCGCCGGAAACACGGTCACCGATGTCAAAACCACGGACTTCCTGGCCAATCGCGACCACTTCACCCACGTATTCGTGACCCACCACCATAGGCACTGGAATCGTATTTTGTGACCACTCGTCCCAGTTATAGATATGGACGTCAGTGCCACAGATAGCGGTTTTCTTAATCTTAATCAGCAGATCGTTATGGCCCAGTTCAGGCTTGTCGACCTCTGTCATCCAGATGCCTTCTTCTGGCTTCAGTTTTGCTAATGCTTTAATTTTCATGATGCTTTCCACAAGTAGCCCAGAAGCGGTATCACACCGCTCCTGCAGCAAATTCAGTGATTATCAGATGATGCCCATCTCTTTACCAATGCGAATAAACGCATCGATAGTATTATTCAGCTGCTCTGCGCTGTGCGCAGCAGACATCTGAGTACGGATACGCGCCTGGCCTTTCGGCACCACAGGGTAAGAGAAGCCCACCACGTAAATGCCTTCTTTCAGTGCACGCTCAGCAAACTCGGCGGCTACTTTAGCATCACCCAGCATGATTGGGATAATGGCATGATCGGCACCTGCCAGCGTGAAGCCGGCATCAGACATACGGGTGCGGAACTGCTCAGCATTTTTCCACAGCGTTGCACGCAGATCGCTGCTTTCTGCCAGCAGATCCAGCACGCGGATAGAGGCAGACACAATCGCCGGGGCCAGCGAGTTAGAGAACAGGTAAGGACGAGAACGCTGGCGCAGCCAGTCGATCACTTCTTTCTTACCTGCGGTATAACCGCCTGACGCTCCGCCCAGGGCTTTACCCAGCGTACCTGTGATGATATCGATACGATCAATCACATCATGATATTCATGAGTACCACGGCCATTGTCACCCATAAAGCCTACGGCGTGGGAATCATCGACCATTACCAGCGCATCATACTTGTCCGCCAGATCACAGATAGCCGGCAGGTTTGCTACCACGCCATCCATAGAGAAGACACCGTCGGTTACAATCAGCTTGTGGCGCACACCGGCTTCATTGGCAGCGATCAGCTGTTGCTCCAGCTCGGCCATGTCATTGTTGGCGTAGCGGAAGCGTTTTGCTTTACACAGACGTACACCGTCGATGATAGAAGCGTGGTTCAGCGCATCAGAAATAATGGCATCTTCAGGGCCGAGAATGGTCTCGAACAGACCTGCATTTGCATCAAAACACGAAGAGTAAAGGATAGTGTCTTCCATGCCTAAGAAGGCCGACAGCTTACTCTCCAGCTCTTTATGTGCGTCCTGCGTACCGCAGATAAAACGCACTGAAGCCATACCAAAACCGTGCTCATCCATGCCTTGTTTGGCAGCCTCAATCAACGCCGGGTGGTTAGCCAGACCCAGGTAGTTGTTGGCACAGAAATTCAATACCTGATCACCGCTGGCAATCGCAATATTGGCTTCCTGAGCAGAAGTGATTACACGCTCACTTTTGTATAATCCTTCTGCTTTCACTTCCTGAATCTGATCGGCGATCTGTTGATAAAAGGCAGCTGACATCTTGCTCTCCAAACATGTAAAGGCGTATTTGCCACTTTTAGCGAACAACCTACTATTAAATTAGCAATCATTCGCCACAATGTTACAAAGTTTGCCGGATTCTAAGAGCTAAACTCTACTCAGTCGACAACTATGAAACATCCCGCTCCACTTGATCACAATAATGTGATTCAAGTTGAAGAACGACATCCCGCCCCTCCATACTGGTCAGAGGTCTTATTACTGAAAGCATCTGCAGCACCCCCTGATAGATGACAGCTTTGGTAATTTTAGCCTCAGGTGCCTGCGCGGTCTGGTAACTGATCCAGCTGGTTGCCACCAGCTTGAGCGTGGTTGCCAGGCTAAGCAAATCATCATCGTTCAGGGTGACCAACCCTAAGGAACGAAAATGGCGCATCACCACCATGATATCCTGATGGAGGTTTTCCTGCGCTTCCAGATACTTATGCTGTAGCACAGGATCCCGGCTGAGAATGTCGGGCAGATTGGCGTAGAAGAAACGGTAACGCCACATCAGCATAAATACCGCATCGAGGTATTGCAGCAGGCTGTCAGCAGACAACACCGCCTCTTCCCGCGGCTGGAAGCGAACCCGCAAATCCTGAGCGTATTCATCAAAAATACTGTGTATAATCTCTTCTTTATTACGAAAATGGTAATACAGGTTGCCTGGGCTGATGCCCATATATGCCGCAATATGGTTGGTGGTGACGTTGGGTTCCCCTCCGTCATTAAACAACTCCAATGCAGCATGAATGATTTTATCGCGGGTTTTCATAAGCCTCTCACTTGCGTCGCCCTGGGCAGTCTCGGTTTGTTATCTTATGTGGGTCAAAATCAAGATCAACAAACCCTGATGATGTTATCATAACTACTGACTAAATTTTGACGCGGTGGTGCAGTTCTTCTGCTACGCTTCTGGCCTCTTACTACCGGGTCCATCTGACAAAACTGGAAGTGCCATGATTATAGTGACTGGTGGCGCCGGCATGATCGGCAGCAACATTGTAAAAGCGCTCAATGAACAAGGGTATAGCGACATTCTGGTCGTCGACAACCTCAAAGACGGTACCAAGTTCGCTAATCTGGTCGATTTGGATATCGCCGATTATATGGACAAAGAAGATTTCATCACCCAAATCATGGCGGGTGATGACTTTGGCCCGATTGAAGCCGTCTTCCACGAAGGCGCCTGCTCTGCTACCACAGAGTGGGACGGCAAATACATGATGCTCAATAATTACGAGTATTCCAAAGAGCTGCTGCACTTCTGCCTGGAGCGCGAAATCCCGTTCCTGTATGCCTCTTCCGCCGCGACCTACGGCGGCCGTGACCGTGATTTCATTGAAGAAAAAGCCTACGAAGGTGCGCTGAACGTTTACGGTTACTCCAAGCAGCTGTTTGACAACTATGTCCGCCGCCTGTGGCAAGACGCCGAAGCGCACGGTGAAACGCTGTCGCAAATCACCGGTTTCCGTTACTTCAACGTCTACGGCCCGCGTGAGCAGCACAAAGGCAGCATGGCATCAGTGGCTTTCCACCTGAATGAACAAATTGCAAAAGGCGAAATGCCGAAGTTATTCGAAGGGTCAGACACCTTTAAACGCGACTTCATTTATGTTGGCGATGTTTGCAAAGTGAATTTGTGGTTCTGGCAAAATGGCGTCTCTGGCATTTTCAACTGCGGCACTGGCCGGGCAGAAAGTTTTCAGGCCGTAGCAGATGCAGTCATCAAGCATCACGGTAAAGGTCAGGTAGAATCTGTCCCGTTTCCTGAGCACCTGAAAGGCCGCTATCAGGCCTATACTCAGGCAGATCTGACCAAAGTCCGTGCCGCGGGTTATAACGAAGCGTTTAAAACCGTTGCCGAAGGCGTCGCTGAGTATATGGCGATTCTGAACAACTAATACTAACAAACCTTTCAGCGACACCCTGATTCGCTCTGGGTGTCGCTGACTTGTATAAAAAGATTGATTTGATGACTATACCAACTTTCGTTGTCAGCTTAGCGCGGTCTTCTCATCGCCGTGAGCACATGCAAACGTTAATGGCTCAGGCTGAGGTTCCTTTCCAGTTTTTTGATGCCGTTGATGGCATTGACTCTGAACATTTCCTGCACAGTGAAAAGGCTACACCAGCGCTAACCTTCAAACGAAAAGGCTATCAATTGGTCACGGCTGAAGTTGCCTGTTTTGCCAGTCACTATGCCCTGTGGGAAAAGTGCCTTGAACTGGATACGCCAATATTGATCCTCGAAGACAATGTCAACGTGCTGGCTGACGACGTTCACTCCGTGCTGGCTGACATTCAGCCATACATTGAACAATACCATTACATTAAACTGTCAGCGCATCAGCCAAATACATTTAAAGCCCTGTTTGCTGTCTCAGATACCCACTCAATCGGTGTTTACCGAAAAGGCACCTGCGGTACCAGCGCTTACATCATTACACCGGTTGCCGCAAAAAGTTTCCTGGACAATGCCCAGCTGTTTATCGAGCCGGTCGACGACTATATGGAAAAGCCCTGGCGACACGGTATTCATTCCTACCATGTCTATCCGTCAGTGTTTGAACGCTCGCAAACTGCGACTACAATTGGCTCCACCCGCAAACAGAAACAATCTGTGGGATTCTCCCACAAACTGTACATCGAAGGTTTCAGAACATATGAAACTATTATGAGAAAGCTGAAAAGCATAAAATAAAAAATAATCAGCCTTATCAATATGACCCACTATTTCAGAGCAATCAGTGATGCAATTTAACGCGCAAATAAAACGACTCATTAACTCTCGGGGCTTTTGTCTGGCGATGCTGTGCTGCATTGTGGGCTATGTGCTGTTCAAGCGCTCTTACCGCGAAATAGGCGATATCTTTCAGTCAGTCTTTTTGCTGGCGTCCGTGGCAGCCTTATTTGTCGACAGAAAACAGTTCGCCAAAGATAAAATGTTGTGGGCACTATTCTTTGCTATCGCTATTCAGATACTCAGCTGGGCCAATTCGCTGATAGACATACCTGAACTCGCCTATTCCAGCCCGCATATTGGTGTGTTAGCTGACCTGTTTGTCTTTATTTTTGTTGCCTATTGGCTGAAAGGATCACTCAACAATGTTTACCTGATCTGGTGGGCTATGTGCCTGGGAATTTTGCTGGCGTTTTACAGCCATTCCGACATTGTTCAGCAGGTGCAATTGGGGCTCCAGGGTGTTCGCATCGATTTCAATATCATCAATGCCCAGTATCCGGCCATGTACAGCGGAGTTGGCTTTCTGCTCTCCTCCTTCTTTCTGGTGAAGTACCTGTGCCTCAGTGTCCGGACCAGAAAGGCTCAATATATTGCTCTTTTCTTCTCTGCGCTGCTGCTGTTTATTGCCTTTGTTTTCGTAGTGATTACTACCCAGTCCCGTCAGGTTTGGGTCGGTTTGCTGGCAGCCTATGTTATAGGCACGGTTCTTTATGCCATATTACATAAAGAAAAGCTGAATAAGATCATTCTGGCAGGTTCATTGTCTCTGTTGGGATTTGCCTTCTACTCCTATGCCAGCATGCCTTTAGTCCATGACAGAGTGCAAAGAGAGATGGGCACCGCCACCAGCATAGTCACTAATGGTGACATGTCTAAAATACCGTTCAACAGTGCGGGTACGCGCCTGCATTTATGGTACGAGTCCATCAAATGGATCAAAGAAAGACCACTGCTGGGCAGCGGCTACAACACCCGTGAGACGGTCATTAAACAGGCAACGCATTTTCCACCCAATGTCCATAAGTATTTCACGCACCTGCACAGTTCGCACATCGAACTGCTGGTCTCCTACGGTATCGTGGGCCTGGCGTTAATGTATTTTGTCTTCGGATGGGTCATTCGAAGTACTCAAGTTGCCCCAGAGAAACGCGGTATCAACGAGGTTCTGCTGATTTCTGTACTGTTTACTGTTTACTGGCTGACAGTAAACCTGTTCGAGTCATTCTTCTTTTCCAATAATGGTCAGTGGATCCATAACGTGATGTTAGGCAGTTGTTATACCTTCTACCTCACGTATAAACTGAACCGTTTACCGCCTTCAGAACAAGCGAGCTCATGATTAAAAAAATCCACGCCATCTGGCTTGGCAATAAAATGCCACCATTAGCCTTCGTCTGTATTGATGACTGGAAAAAACAAGGTTTTGACTACACCCTGTGGACGGAAAACAATCCGCTGCTTCAGCAATGGATCAGCGAATGCCGGTTTGCAAAAGAGTGTTACGATAAGGGCCTGCTGGCCTTTGTCACTGATTATCTGCGATTGAAAATTCTCCAGCATGAGGGCGGACTGTATCTGGATGTGGATGTCACCATCCAGCAGGATCCTTTCCCGTTATTTGACAATTGCCTGTTTTCAGTAGGTTATGAAACGGAGGCACTGCTGGGCACCGCAGCTATCTATGCAGAGCCGCACTCGACGATTCTGAATCAACTCATTCAATTCTATGAGAATGACATTTATCAGTCCCCGCTGTATATGGGCCCTGACATCATGACTCACTTCCTGATCGAGAAAGCCCTCAGCAACACTGAAAGCAGCCAGCTTTACCCGGTAGCCTATTTTTATAACTATCAGGGTGAACCCATGCATTTTGAAAAACCCGCCAATGCTTATCTGACACACTGGTTTCAGCACAGCTGGAAAAAGTCGAAAGGACTGGTGTTTCTGAAATCCAAGCACATGGGACTACTGGGGAAATTCTACGTCTGGCAGAAGTATTTTTTCCGTACATAATCATGCCGCTCCTGTTTCCAACCGGTTGATTAGAGTTTACAGCTAAAAGAGAGAGCATCTTTTGACTACAGTCCGAACCCGCGTATCACAGGATGAACTGGCACCAGGCTATCGTCCGTCTTTCCAGTGGTCTTTTTTGCACCCCCGTCATTGGGGAACTTGGATCAGTATTCTGCTGTTAAGCCTGCTGGCACTGTTGCCCTGGAGAATCCGCGATCCAATCGCGGGCTTTCTGGGTTTGCACATAGGTCGGAAAGTCAAAAAAGCACGGCACCGTGCCAGAGTTAACCTGACACTGTGCTTTCCGGAACTGACCGTTCAAGAACGGGAAGAGAAAATCGACGCCATGTTCACAGTCGCCGCCAAAGTGGTTTTGGCCATGGGCGAATTGTTGTTCAGAAGTCGCCGCCATCTCCAGCAGCGCACTGAAGTTTTTGGTCAGGAAAATATTGATAAAGAAGTTGAAGCAGGCAATCCTGTCATTATTTTAGTCCCTCACTGCTGGGCCATTGACTTTCCGGCTATCTACTGGGCATCACTGGGTCTGCCTGTCGCTGCTTTGATGCAGCCTCAACATCGCCAACCCGTTTTCGACTGGTTAATCAGTTGTCAGCGTCTGCAGTATGGGGGAATTTGTTATGCACGAGAAGGCGGATTAAAGCCTTATTTTCGTGCAATCAAGTCAGGTTTTCTCGGCTATTACCTGCCTGATGAGGACTTCGGGCCAGAGCAGAGCCAGTTTACTGATTTCTTTGCGACTCAAAAGGCGACATTTTCTGGTCTGGGTAAGATTGCCAAACTGACAGGCGCCTCCGTAGTACCTATGATCCCTGTATACAACACGACAAACGGTAAATTTGAGATTCATATCTCCCCGGCACTGAAACCACTTCCGGGGCCTGATGCGCAGCATGATGCCAATTTACTGGCAAACGCACTGGAAAAAATGGTCGCCCCCTACCCTGAGCAGTACATGTGGAATCTGCAATTGCTGAAAACACGCCCTGATGGCAGCAAACCCTACTGAAGTTAATGAGCAGCGTCATATGAAAATTCTTATTATCGGTCCATCCTGGGTTGGCGACATGGTGATGTCGCAATGTCTGTATACCAGTCTGAAACAGCGGTTTCCGCAGGCTGAGATTGATGTGCTGGCACCGGCCTGGTGCCGGCCTATCCTGGAGCGCATGCCCGAGGTGCACCGCGCGCTTGAGATGCCAATCGGCCACGGTGAATTTAACCTCAAAGGTCGCTATCGGATTGGACGCTCTTTGCGTGAGCATGGCTATGATCAGGCGTATATCCTGCCTAATTCGGCGAAATCTGCGCTGATCCCGTTTTTTGCCCGCATTCCGGTCCGTACCGGCTGGAAAGGAGAAAGCCGCTACGGTCTGCTCACTGATCTGCGTGGCAACAAGCGTGATTTCGGCCTGATGATCGAGCGCTACTGCGCACTGGCTTATCCCAAAGCGAACATGACAGGCAGTGCGGCGCTACCGCTACTGCCCAAGCCGGCACTGACGGTTGACAGCCACAATCAGGCCAGCGCAATGAAGCGCCTGGCGCTCAATAGCGATCGCCCTGTGATTGGCCTTTGCCCGGGGGCGGAATTTGGTCCGGCCAAACGCTGGCCTGACGCCTATTTTGCTCAGGTCGCGCAGAGAATGATTGAGCAGGGTAAACAGGTCTGGCTGTTCGGCTCGGCAAAAGATCAGCCTGTCACCGCCGCCATCAAGCAAGCCCTTCCTGCTGAATTACAAGCTTTCTGCCACGATTTAGCCGGACAAACCAGCCTGATTGAAGCGGTTGATCTGCTCGCTGCCTGCCATACGGTTGTCAGTAACGATTCGGGGCTGATGCATGTCTCCGCGGCGGTTGGCTGTAGAGTGGTCGCTATTTACGGCTCGACCTCACCAGACTATACCCCGCCACTGGCAGAACAGGTCGCCATCGTATATACAGATATTGAGTGCCGTCCGTGCTTTAAACGTGAATGTCCCTACGGGCACCTTAAGTGCCTGAAAGACTTACCGGCAGATCGTGTCATTCAAGCCATTGACGACCTAACGACTCCCAAAACAGATTAATGATGACCTTGATACAACGACATAAAAATAACAAAGTCGCTTTTTACAGTCGTAACATACTGCGCTCTCTGACGCCCAAGCTAATCTACCATCGCAGGTTACAGTACCTGCTGAATACGCTGGACAGCTACGACAGGCAGTACATTGCCTCCAGGGTCAATTACTACCTCAAGCACAATGACGCATTCTCATTGCCCGACGATAAAGCCGTATCCATCAAGCGCTATCGCAAAAAAGGTCAGAGTGCCTATTATTACGATCTGAAAGAATACCTGCATTACTTTGATCGGCACTTCAAAGTGACCTACCGCTTTGGCGATGACACCCACCTGGAACCTTACCCGTTCCTGGTCAAAGCCAGACCTATTGCCGGTGACAATGCCAACGCCGTTTTATTTAAGCTCAATAAAGTCCGCCACTTTAATTTCATTGAAGATTCGCTGAGTTTTCGTGAAAAAACTGACAAGGCCGTCTGGCGCGGTGCCGCCTACCAGCCCCATCGTGCCAGCTTCGTCAGGCAATACTACAATCATCCCCTTTGTGATATCGGCCAGACCAACCCAGGCGACACACCGCAGCCGTGGGATAAAGGCTTCATGTCGATTGCTGAACAGCTCGGTTATAAATTTATTCTCTGTATCGAAGGCAACGATGTCGCCACTAACCTGAAGTGGGCCATGTCATCGAACTCTCTGTGTATGATGCCCAAACCTAAATACGAGACATGGTTTATGGAAGGAACACTCAAGGCTGGGGTCCATTATGTCGAGCTGAAGGATGACTTTTCTGATTTAGAAGAAAAGATTCACTACTACAATCAGCACCCTGAAGCGGCCGAGGCTATCATTGCCAATGCTCATGAGCACGTCCACCAGTTCTGTCATCCGCGGCAGGAGAAACTGATAGGTCTGCTGGTACTGAAGAAATATTTCGAACTGTCCGGCCAATGGCAACGGGAAGCGAATAAGTGATGCTGCGCTTTCTCTACACCTGCCTGCTCGCTGTAGCGGCTCCGATACTGCTGGTGTCACTCTATAAAAAGCGGCCGGGTGTCCCGCCTATTGGTCAGCGCTGGAAAGAGCATTTCGGGGTCAGTCCTCAGGTGCAGGGCCAGCGTCCACTTTGGATACATGCAGTGTCCGTCGGGGAAACCCTGGCTGTCACGCCGCTGATCAAAGCCCTGAAAGCCCAATATCCCGATTTACCGATACTGCTGACGACCACAACAGCCACGGGAGCAGAACAGGCCGCACGCCTCGGATCACTGGTTGAGCACCGCTATATGCCGCTCGATTTTCCCTGGGCACTGCGCCGCTTCATCCGAATACAGCAACCGCGGGCACTGTGCATCATGGAAACTGAGCTCTGGCCCAACACGCTGGCGGAAACAAAGCATGCCGGCCTGCCCGTCACTGTGTTCAACGCCCGCTTATCTGAGCGCTCCTGCCAGCGCTATGCCAGAGTACAACCTCTGTTTAACCTGCTTGCCCATAACCTGGATCAGGTATTATGCCAGCATCAGGATGATGCCGAGCGCTTCATCCGCTTAGGCGTTTCGCCGGAAGCGGTACAGATTACCGGCTCTATCAAGTTTGACCTTGCTTTACCTGAAGGGCTGGAACAGGCCAGCGAAATACTGAGAGATGAGCTGGGCAGCCAGCGTCCGGTGTGGATTGCCGCCAGCACCCACCAGGGCGAAGATGAGCAGGTACTTGAGGCGCACAGACAGATTTTACGCCGCCATCCTGACGCGCTGCTGATTCTGGTGCCAAGGCACCCCGAGCGATTCGACCCTGTCTACGCGCTGATTGATCAACAGGGTTTTACCGCCGCCCGCCGCACTCAGAGCAATGAGCCGCTGGCCGGTAAACAAGTCTATCTGGCCGACACTATGGGCGAAATGATGCTGCTGCTCGGCGCCTGCGATCTCGCGTTTGTCGGCGGCAGCCTGCTGGGCAACAAAGTCGGCGGTCACAACTTGCTTGAGCCTGCCGCACTGGCAAAACCTGTTCTGAGTGGCCCGAGCTATTACAACTTTACCGACATTACCACTCAGCTGTTAAACGCGGGTGGCGCAGAAATCGTCGGCAACAGCGAGGAATTAGCGCGCGCCGTGTCACGCCTGTTGGCGGATAAAGCAGAACAAGCCAAGACAGGCCAGGCCGCCCTTGACGTGGTAAAAACTAATCAAGGTGCCATAGCGCGCACCTTGCATGCACTCTCTGCCAGCCTCAATTAATCGGCAGGCGATCGGCGGTAACCTGACAACAGTTGCTGCCAGTCGCTTTCCTGCCAGTGAATACCGGCTTTATCGACTTCTTTGACAAAAGAGCGGCGCAGCCGGGACAAGTTGTCCTCCTGCCAGCCATCATCGTCACGATGAATACTGCATTTATCAAAATCGATCAGCCAGATCTGCTCTTGATTATCCAGCAAAATATTGTGCGCATTCAGGTCAGTGTGATTAACCCGGCAATCGTGCATACGGCGAACCATGTCGCCCACCGCCTGCCATTGCCCGGCTGACAAGGCGCCCTGCTGCAAACGAGCCACCAGGTCAGTCGCCTGCGGTACTTTTTCTGTCAGCAGATCAGCCCGATAGTAAGGCCCGGATTTACACACCCTTGCCGCGACAGGTCTCGGCACTCTGACGCCCTGCTCCACCAGATGCTGCAACAGGGTAAATTCAGCCATGCTGCGGCAAGTTGACCAGGTGTTAAACCAATACTGATCTTTCACCAGCTTACCGAACAGCCCGCCACGGAAGTAATGCCGCAATGCCATATCGATCTGTTCGCCGCGCACAAACCAGGTGGTTCCCCGCCCTTTGGCACTGCCCAGCACAGCCTGCTGACGCTGCCAGAAATCCGGCTCAAAGCACTGCCAGGGATCTTCTGCCAGCAAAGCAGGGTCAAACATGACCTGGCAGTTATCTTGCTCCCGTATTTCCATCGCGCGGTATCCCAAACTACTGAAAAGATCTATTTTATACAGGTTTGTCCGTGCCCGTCATGGGATAGACAGAATCTTTGCACAGTGTTCGCGCAATCACGCTGATTCCGGCATGCTATATGTATATAATTCCCAACACACAATCACATCTATTCCGTTGAAAGCAGGTGTCATGACATTATTCCACTCCGCTCCCCAGTCTTTGTGCATCCTGCGCCTGTCGGCGATTGGTGATGTCTGCAACAGTATTGCCATGGCACAGGCTATCCAGCGGCAATGGCCTCAAACGTGCCTGACCTGGATCTGCGGTAAAGCAGAGGCACGGCTGCTGAAAGATTTACCGGGCATCAGGGTGATCATCTTCGATAAAAAGCAGGGCTGGCAGGGTTACAAAGCTGTCTGGCAGGCACTCAAAGGCGAACGTTTTGATGCGCTTTTGCATATGCAAACCGCCATTCGTGCCAGTATCGTCAGTCTCGGTATCAACGCCAGATACAAGCTGGGATTTGATGCCGCCCGCAGCAGCGATCTTCAGCAGCTGTTCACCAATGTGAAAGTCCCGTCACCGGATTCCCCCCATGTGCTGGATGGCTTCATGCAGTTTGCCGCCACTCTGGGCGTTACCGATCTGACACCTAAGTGGGATATCCCTTTATCTGAAGATGACCACCGTTGGGCCGATCAGCAAATCCATCAGGACGCAACATTGGTCATCACACCCGCAGCCAGTAAAGGCTATAAAAACTGGACGCCGGAAGGATATGCCGAATTAGCCCGCCATGCCCGCCAGCAGGGCTATGAGATCATTCTGGCCGGCAGCCCGGCAAAGATTGAGATTGATCTGGGCAATGCCATTGAAGAAAATCTGAATTTTCCGATCACCAACCTGATTGGCCAGAGCAGCCTGAAACAACTGCTGGCCCTGCTACAGAAAGCAGCACTGGTGTGCGCGCCGGATACCGGCCCGGCCCACATGGCGGTGGCTGTCGGTACCCCGGTGCTGGGATTGTATGCCCACCATAACCCCAAACGTACCGGCCCTTACCTGTCACGGCAGTATGTAGTGAGTGTATACGATGAATGCATTGCGGCCGAAACAGGTAAAGCCCCTGAGTTGCTGCCCTGGCGCAGCCGGGTCAAAGATGACGCAGCGATGAAACGTATCACGGCAGAGCGCGTCATCGCTATGTTCGACAAAATTACCTCTGAACTGTGATCGTATGCATTTCAGACGAAATGAAAGCGATAGATTGATCCCTGAATCAGGGCCGGGGTTTTACATTCCCCACCCCGGTCGGCATAATCGTTGGCATATCACTGCTTTGACAGTCACTACTCATCTACCTGAAAACTGGACACCTAATGGCGCCTAACACCTCCAACACCACTTTGGGTGTGCTGATGATCATCAAGAACGAAGCCAAGCATCTGGCTGCCTGCCTGGAGACGGTGAAAGACTGGGTCGACGAAATTGTAATTATTGACTCCGGCAGTACGGATGATTCGGAAAACATTGCCCGTCGTTACACAGATAAATTCTTCCGCTATGATGACTGGCCCGGCTTTGGCCCGCAGCGCCAGCGCGCCCAGCAGCATGCAACCACAGATTGGGTACTGGTGCTGGATGCCGATGAGAGGGTCACCCCTGAGCTGAAAGCGGCAATACAGTCTGCGGTCAGCAGCAACCCGACCGGTGTTGCCTTTAAGATAAACCGCCTGAGCGACGCCTTTGGCAAAACCATCCACCATTCGGGCTGGTCGCCGGATTGGGTGATCCGCCTGTACCGCCGCGACGAAACCCGCTACAACGATGCCCTGGTGCATGAAAAAGTGCTGACGGATGGCCTGACTGTCCGCCCGCTAGAAGGCCGGTTACTGCATTTTACCTATGACAATCTGCACCATTACATAGGCAAGACCACTCAATACCTCAAAGCCTGGACGGATGAACGCGAAGGCCGGAAAAAAGCCGGACTGGGTACCGCTTTGCTGCATGCCTTTGCCAGTTTTCTGAAAATGTACATTCTTAAGCTCGGTTTTCTGGATGGTCGCCATGGTTTTATTCTGGCGTGGCTGACCATGCATACCACCTTTATCAAGTACATTGATCTATGGCTGAGGGAATATCAGCAAAGGGATTCCAAATGAATGCGTCACTGATCATCACCACATACAACTGGAAAGAAGCACTCAGTGTAGTTCTGGACAGCATCAAGCACCAAAGCGTCCTGCCAGGAGAAGTCATTATTGCTGATGATGGTTCCCGTGAAGATACCCGAGACATGATTATGGTGGAAGCATCGGATTTTCCTGTTCCCCTGATCCACAGCTGGCAACCGGATGACGGTTTTCGCGCTGCTGAAAGCCGAAACAGAGCCATGGCCAAAGCTCAGTTTGAGTACCTCATCATTATTGATGGCGACATGGTTTTACCCAAACATTTCGTTGCTGCCCATTTGCAAAATGCAAAACAGGGACAATTTATTCAAGGTGGCCGCGTGCTGATGGACGAGACATGCAGTCAGAAAGTCATCGCATCGAAAAAGCTCCCTCACTGGTTTAGATCCGGGCTGAAAAACCGGCACAACACCCTGCAGTGTCCAAAACTAAGCCGCGCCTTTTCCAGAACATCCAATACAGATAGATCCACTCGGAGCTGTAACATGTCCTTCTGGCGCTCTGATATCCTTCAAACCAATGGATTCAATAACGACTTTGTTGGCTGGGGACGCGAGGACAGCGAGTTCGTACATCGGCTACTGAATCTAGGTCTGAATCGACTATATATGAAGTTTTCGGGCGCAGGCTATCATTTGTACCATGCTGAAAATACAAGAGCATCGTTAGCCAAGAACGATGAGATACTGGAAAATACCGTCCGTCAGAAACTGACACGTTGCGAAAATGGTATTGATAAATTTCTGGATGAAAAATCATGACAACCCGAGTCATTTACCCCGGCACTTTTGACCCTATCACTAACGGCCATCAGGATCTGATTGAGCGCGCTGCCGCCATGTTCGATCAGGTGGTCGTCGGTATCGCTTTCAGCCCGAGCAAAAAGCCGTTATTCGACCTGCAGGAGCGAGTGAATCTCGCCCAAGCCATCACCAGTCATCTCACTAATGTTGAAGTGGTAGGGTTTTCCGGTCTGCTGGTCGATTTTGCCCGTGAGCAGCAGGCTACAATTCTGGTTCGTGGCCTGCGTGCGGTGTCAGACTTTGAATATGAGTTCCAGCTGGCGAATATGAACCGCCGCCTGATGCCGGAACTGGAAACGGTTTTCCTGACACCGGCCGAGGAGAATTCTTTTATCTCGTCCACCATAGTCAAAGAAGTGGCGCTGCACAAAGGACAGGTGGATCAGTTCGTTCACCCGACTGTGGCACAGGCACTGAAAGCCAAACTGGCTAAATAACACTCAAACCGAACACTCAGAACTGACGGCTCGCCACTTAGCGCGCCGTCATGTTTTCCTTCCCCTGATGGCCGTAATACCCCAGATACCAGTCCACAAATTGCTGCACCCCCTGTTCAATACCCACCTGTGGCCTGAATCCTGTCGCCTCAAATAAATCGTCGGTGTTGGCAAAGGTGGCATAAACGTCGCCCGGCTGCATCGGCAGGAAGTCTTTGCTGGCCTCTCTGCCCAGTGCCTTTTCCAGCGCGGCAATAAAGTCCATCAGCTTAACCGGCTGACCATGGCCGATGTTATACACACGGTACGGCGCGGAACTGCTGGCCGCAGAGCCATATTCGGCGATCCAGTCAGGCTGGCGGGCAGGAATCACATCCTGAATTCTGACCACACCTTCGACAATATCATCAATGTAGGTGAAATCGCGCTGCATATCGCCGTGGTTATATACCTCGATAGGCTGCCCGGCCATGATCGCTTCAGCAAAACGAAATAATGCCATGTCAGGTCTGCCCCACGGCCCGTACACAGTAAAAAAGCGCAAGCCCGTGGTAGGCAGACCATAGAGGTGGGAATAGGTGTGTGCCATCAGTTCATTGGCTTTTTTGGTGGCGGCATACAGGGATACCGGATGATCGACGCTGTCAGAGGTCGAGAAAGGCTGCTTGCGATTAAGGCCATACACAGAGCTGGAAGAAGCATACACCAGATGCTCAACCTGATGACGGCGACAGCCTTCCAGAATCGTCAGGTGGCCGATCAGATTACTGTCAGCGTAGGTCATAGGGTTGTCCAGCGAATAGCGAACCCCGGCCTGCGCGGCCAGATGGATAACTCTCTCAAATCTGTGGGTGAGAAACAAACGGGCAATGGCTTCCCTGTCTGCGATATCGCAATCCAGCACCAAAAGCGCCGGATGGGCAATATGCCTGACTCTGGCCTGTTTCAGCTTCACATCGTAGTAGCTGTTGAAATTATCAATGCCCACCACTTCATGGCCCATATGGCACAAACGCTGAGCCACTGCACTGCCAATGAAACCGGCCACTCCTGTTACCAAAATGCGCATGCACACCCCCGAAGAAGGCGTGTTGCTGCCCTCCTTCTCTTCCCTAAAGACAGATATGAGGGCCTATCTCTCTGACAAACTTATTATCGTTGGCACTCACTACAATAGACTGTAGCACGCTGGCCGATTTTGACCTCATTCAGGATATGTCCACAGTTCGGACAGGGTTTCCCCGCCTTTCCATAGACTTGCAACTCTTGTGCAAAATAGCCCGGCTTACCGTCACTTTGTTTGAAATCTTTCAGTGTTGTACCGCCCTGAGCAATCGCCTTACTCAGCACCCGCTTGATTTCATCGACCAGAGCAGCCAGTCGCTCAGCCGTCAGTTGCCCTGCCGGAGTCTGCGGATGAATACGCGCCGCAAACAGGGACTCATTAGCATAGATGTTACCGACACCCACTACTACCTGGTTATCCATGATGAACTGTTTAATGACGGTGCGCTTGCCCTGGGCTTTTTTCGCCAGATAGCCGGCATCGAAGTCCTCAGCCAAAGGCTCTGGCCCGAGCTTACTCAGCACAGGATGTTCGCTGTCACGCTCCTGCCACAGCCAGGCACCAAACCGGCGGGGGTCGTTATAACGCAGCACTTCACCACTGGCGAGCAGCACATCAACATGATCGTGTTTAACCGGTGGCACTTCGGCGGGCAAGATACGTAAGCTGCCTGACATCCCCAGATGAATAATGGCAAAACCGGCATCCGTTTCCAGTAACAAGTATTTGGCTCTGCGCGTCACACCACGAATGATCTGCCCCTGTAATAACTGTAATTCAGCAGGGATAGGCCAACGCAGGCTGGCATTGCGAACCGTCACACTGATGACGGTCTGGCCCACCACATGAGGCGTGATCCCCATGCGGCTGACTTCAACTTCAGGTAATTCAGGCATCTTCTCTCTGGTTAATCTTAGCTGTTGGTGAGTGCAGGATATCAGATTTCAGGGAACAGGTAGCTGGCCTCGACGGTAATCGCCAGCCATTCTCCCTGCCAGTTTTGCAATAACCAGAACTGGGGAAGCTGATACACAGTCAGGCGGTAAGGCTCTTCATGATTTTCCAGCCACACTTCCACGCTACGCGGCGATGCCAGCTTATCGTTCAGCTGGGCAAAGGTTTCTGAGTCAATTTTAGTACCGGCGACATCCTGCCAGTTTGCCACTATGGCCGACGGATCACCGGCTATGACGGGCTCAGATTGCCAGTCTTGGAGATGACGGCTGAAAATAACACTGGGCAGCACCAGCTTTTCAATGCTGCTGTCAGCAGGGAGTAAGCGTACTAATCCGACGGACTCTTGCTCGACCGGGGTGGCCTGCATCAGCCGCTGCTGAATCAATTCAGGCAGCTGAATCATAGCTAAAAACAGCAATACCCCAATGATGATGATGTTGTTCCATCCCTTGCGCGACAGTTTCATCGTCTCTCCAGCAGTAAGTATGAATGAGTGATCATAATCCGCTTCCTGACCGACAGCCATAAAAAAACCCAGCCTTGGCTGGGTTTTTATCAAAAAGCAGAATAAACCAATTACTTGATTTTTGCTTCTTTGTACAAAACGTGCTGGCGAACAACTGGATCAAATTTCTTGATCTCAAATTTGCCTGGCATGTTACGTTTGTTTTTGTCGGTAGTGTAGAAGTGTCCTGTGCCGGCAGATGATACCAGACGGATCTTCTCACGAATGCCTTTAGCCATTCTTCAAATCCTCTTAAACGTTCTCGCCGCGAACACGCATTTCAGACAGAACGGTATCAATACCTTTCTTATCAATGATACGCATGCCTTTCGCAGAAAGACGTAGTTTAACGAAGCGTTTTTCGCTTTCTACCCAGAAACGATGAGTTTGCAGGTTCGGCAGAAAACGACGCTTGGTGGCATTACGTGCGTGTGAACGGTTGTTACCCGTTACAGGACGTTTACCAGTTACTTGGCATACTCGGGACATTACTGTCTTCTCCAAATCGTTTCAGCTCGATATCAACCGCGATTAACCGAACGCAAAAAGCATTCCACCTAACCGAAGCTATCAAAGGTCGCGCATTATACTAAGTCAAAACCAGTTGCTCAAGTCCCGAGCAGATCCTTTCTCGTCTTTTTGATCAATTTCGGCCTAGTTTGACATCAAGCTGAGCAATAATCAGCTTGATAGTTACAGCCATCCTCTTTCAGCAAAAGAAACCACTTCCCCGTCTCCGACGACAAAATGATCGAGGATCCGAATATCTACCAAGGCCAGCGCATCGCTGATCCTCTGAGTAATTCGCCGATCGGCCTGACTTGGCTCCGCCACGCCTGAGGGGTGATTATGCGCTAAAATCAACGCCGCTGCATTAAGTTCCAGTGATCTTTTTACCACCTCTCTCGGATAAACACTGGCGGCATCAATCGTTCCTTCAAACATCACCTCACCGCTAATCACCCTGTGCTGGTTATCCAGAAACAACACATAAAATGCCTCACGATGGCGATCACGCAGCATCCGGCTCAAATATTGCCGCGTGTATTCAGGACTGCTGAGAGCCTCACCTTTCGCCAGTTTCTCTGATAAATAACGCAGGCTCATCTCCAGCACCGCCTGCAGCTGGACATATTTAGCCGGCCCCAGCCCTTTGTGCTGGCAAAAGGTTTTGCAATCAGCCGCCAGTAACGCACGCAGAGAACCGAACTCATCCAGCAGCTGGCCGGCCAGCTCAATCACATTCACGCCCGGCAGACCCGTGCGTAGAAAAATGGCCAGCAGCTCTGCATCCGACAGCGCATTGGCCCCACGCTGCAGCAATTTTTCCCTGGGACGCGATTCCGCAGGCAAATGTTTCAATACCATGGCGCTTCAACCCTTTCACTGTGTCTGCGCCAAAGAAACGCACATGTTGCTCCCGAGACAAAGCCCGGTACTTGAAAATGCGGCGCCAGGCGCAGTTCTGGTGTCTTGTTACAATGTTCCGGCCTTGCCGTGTCGAGCGATAGCTCGGTCTCTGCCCTCCATCACAGCCTGACGGCATTTTTCTCACGACTAAAGCGATGAAACCTCATCACTTTGGTGATATCTTGTTGCCAGTTTTTTCACGACACAGGCAAGCGAATGAAAACTCTGGCAGGAAAGAAAATACTTCTGGGGATCAGCGGCGGCATCGCAGCATACAAGTGTGCAGAGCTGACACGGCGTCTGATTGAACGAGGCGCAGAGGTTCGCGTCGTCATGACCCCGGCCGCCAAGGAATTCATTACCCCGCTTACCATGCAGGCCGTTTCCGGTCACCCGGTGGCCGACAGCCTGCTCGACCCCGCCGCCGAAGCCTCCATGGGCCATATTGAACTGGCAAAATGGGCCGATTTAGTGCTGCTGGCACCCGCCTCCGCCGATCTGATTGCCCGGCTTCGTGCCGGTATGGGCAACGACCTGCTGACGACTTTATGTCTGGCCACCAGCGCGCCGATTGCTGTCGCGCCCGCCATGAACCAGCAAATGTATCGTCAGCCTGCCACCCAGGATAACTTGTCTGTGCTGGCAAGCTGGGGACATAGAATCTGGGGTCCAGCCAGCGGCGAGCAAGCCTGTGGCGATGTCGGCCCGGGCCGGATGCTGGAACCTATGGCACTGGTAAGTGAGATAGAAAACGCATGCCAGCCACAAGACCTGGCCGGTGTCCGTATCGCCATTACTGCCGGCCCGACCAGAGAAGCCCTGGATCCGGTACGCTACCTCTCCAACCACAGCTCAGGCAAAATGGGCTTCGCCATCGCGCAGGCTGCAGCACAACGCGGTGCCAGCGTCACGCTGATCAGTGGCCCGGTCAACCTTGCCACCCCGGCCGGCGTTAACCGTATCAATGTGGAAAGTGCTGCAGACATGCACCAGGCCGCCACTGAGCAGGCAAAGGCGCATGATATTTTTATTGGCTGCGCGGCAGTGGCCGATTTCCGCCCGGCGGAAATAGCGTCACAAAAAATGAAAAAGCAGCAAGGACAAGACGAGCTGGCACTGAAACTGGTGAAAAATCCGGATATTATCGCCAGCGTCGCTGCTCTGACTGACCAACGTCCGTTTACGGTAGGCTTTGCTGCCGAAACACAAGACGTCGCGCGCTATGCGCAGGACAAGCTGCAGCGTAAAAACCTCGACCTGATTTGTGCCAATGATGTCGCGCAGCAGGGGCAAGGATTTAACAGTGATAGCAATGCCCTTCACCTGTATTGGAAGAACGGTGACAAGGCACTGCCCCTGACAGACAAAGCATCACTGGGGCGACAATTAATTACTGAGATCATCAACCGCTACAAAGCGCAAGACTAAGCCGATTTCGTTGAACTCTCAGCGAAACCGGCAAAAGCACTAAGCGGTTCATTCATTTTTGGCAGCCAGCTCTCAAGCTTACACTCTGGCTGTCGATACAGATAACACTGCCTGATCCAGACACTTTCCATGCCCTGTGCGCATGGCTAAGATAATCAGGCTTTTTCTGTCCGGACACAGTCTTATATCGAAAAGGAACGGTTATTCATGGCTGGCAATAAAAAAAACAACCGCCGCGAAGAAATCTTACAAGCGCTGGCTGAAATGCTGGAATCCAACCAGGGGAGTCAGCGCATTACTACCGCTAAACTGGCTGCTCAGGTGGGCGTTTCCGAAGCGGCACTGTATCGCCACTTTCCCAGTAAAGCCCGTATGTTTGAAGGCTTGATCGAATTTATTGAAGACTCGATCACTACACGTATTAACCGTATCCTGGATGACGAAAAAGACACCATGACCCGCCTGCGTATGGTGCTGCAGTTATTGCTGGTATTTGCCGAGCGCAACCCCGGGCTTACCCGCATCATGACAGGCCATGCCCTGATGTTTGAGCAAGACAGGTTACAGTCGCGTATCAACCAGCTGTTCGAGCGCATTGAAACCCAGCTGCGTCAGATCCTGCGTGAGCGCAAACTGCGCGAAGGCCGTGGTTTCCCCATTGATGAAAACCTGTTATCCGCCCAGTTGCTGGGCCAGGTAGAAGGCAGCTATAACCGCTTTGTGCGCTCCAGCTTCCGCCACAAGCCAAATGACAATTTCGATGCTTACTGGGAACTGCTGACCGGTCAGCTGAGCTAACCTTTTCATCCCCTCTCTTGTATCGGGCTCAGCACACATCAGTATCGAGAACGCAGTCGTATTCAGAACACAGAAAAAAGGGTTGGCACATTGCCAACCCTTTTCCTTTGCACGCTCTGCCCTGCAACAAGCAGAATCAATCAGATACCATACTGAGCGCGATACGCTTTCACCGCTTCCAGGTGCGCGTCCATACCATCCTGCTCTTCCAGATAGCTCACCACATCACCCAGAGAAACAATAGAGATCACTGCACAACCGAAGTCGCGCTCGACTTCCTGAATCGCAGAGAGTTCGCCTTTGCCTTTTTCCTGACGGTCAATCGCCACCAGCACACCGGCCAGATCCGCCCCGTTGGCCTGGATGATTTCCATCGACTCGCGGATTGCCGTGCCAGCCGTAATCACATCATCAACCAGCATAATACGGCCTTCCAGCGGGCTGCCCACCAAATTGCCGCCTTCACCGTGGTTTTTGGCTTCTTTGCGGTTAAAACAGTAAGGCGTGTCCACATCATGGTGATCGGCCAGCGCGACCGCTGTCGTGGTCGCGATCGGAATGCCTTTATAAGCAGGACCAAACAAGACATCAAACTCAATACCGGAATCTGCCAGTGCCGCGGCATAAAAGCGGCCCAGACGCGCCAGATCGCGACCGGTATTAAACAGGCCGGCATTAAAGAAATACGGGCTCTGACGGCCAGACTTCAGGGTGAACTCACCAAACTTCAATACGCCTTTTTCCAAAGCAAATTCGATGAACTGACGCTGATATGCTTTCATTGTTTCTCCTCGAGCGATTGGTCGCATGCTTCAGCCAGACACGGGCGCTGGCCGGTCAATCCCCCGCAGCCTTAGCTTGCTGCAGGCAAAAAAAAGCGGCTCCGACAGGAACCGCTCCAAAAACATTAACTTTCCAGCGAAGCCTGCTGGATAGTGATGATCTCGGCAATGCCGTCTTTGGCTAACGACAGCATCTCCATTAATTCTTCAGTGCTGAAGGCATCTCCTTCAGCCGTCCCCTGAATCTCAATAATCTTGCCATCACTGTTCATAATGACATTCATATCGGTCTCGGCATTCGAGTCTTCCGCATAATCCAGATCGCACACTGGCGTACCCTGGTAGATGCCCACAGACACGGCAGCGATAGTGGTTTTCAGCGGGTTTTTCTTGAGCTGGCCTTTTTCCAGCATCAGATTAATCGCATCTGTCAGTGCCACCATGGCCCCTGTGATAGATGCGGTGCGCGTACCACCGTCGGCCTGAATCACATCACAGTCGACCGTGATCATCTGCTCACCCAGCACTTCCAGATCCACTGCCGCGCGCAGGCTGCGGGCAATCAGGCGCTGAATTTCCAGTGTCCGCCCGCCCTGCTTACCGTTAGCCGCTTCGCGACGGTTACGGGAATGGGTCGCGCGTGGCAGCATGCCGTATTCCGCCGTTACCCAGCCCTGGCCTTTGCCTTTCAGCCAGCGCGGCACATTTTCTTCAACGCTGGCAGTACAAATGACCTTGGTATCGCCAAACTCAACCAATACCGACCCTTCGGCATGGGCGGTGAAATGACGGGTGATAGTAATAGGACGAACTTGACTGGCACTTCTTCCACTTGGACGCATCGGGTTTCACCTTGGCTGATATTGAGTGCTGATAACAAAGCCGCTGTGCGGCCGACAGACATTAACCGGCGATTATAGCCAGATCTGCGCCGCAGTGCACGCTTGTCAGCAGGCTCCCGCCCCGGAGAGATTTCCATTATTCGTACCGGCGCGTATAATCAAGCCATCATTTCTTAAGGGCCGACAGCCAATGATTCACAGTATGACCGCCTATGCCCGTCGCGAAGTAAAAGGCGACTGGGGCAGTGCCGTTTGGGAAATCCGCTCGGTAAACCAACGATACCTGGAAACTTACCTGCGTCTGCCAGAACAGTTCCGCAGCCTGGAACCTGTACTGCGTGAGCGCTTCCGCCAGCGTCTGGCCCGGGGCAAAGTCGAATGCAGCCTGCGCTTTGAAGCCAATCCGGCTTCCAGCAGCGAACTGCGTATCAACGAGCAGCTGGCCAAGCAGGTGATCAAGGCAGCAAGCTGGGTAAAAGAAGCCGCAGGTGAAGGCAATATCGGTCCGTTTCAGGTGCTGAACTGGCCCGGCGTGATGGAAACGCCTGAGCAGGACATGGACACCATCAACCAAGAGCTGCTGACGGCATTTGACGGCGCGGTGGACGACTTCCTGGCAGCACGCGCCAGCGAAGGGGCCAATATGAAAGATCTGATTGACCAGCGTCTGGCCGCTATTTCAGAGGAAGCCGGCAAGGTGCGCGCCCTGATGCCTGAAGTTATGCAATGGCAACGCGATCGCATTCTCAACCGTCTGGAAGAAGCCAAAGTGGAGCTGGATGCCAACCGCATCGAGCAGGAACTGATTATGCTGGCGCAAAAAAGCGATGTCGCCGAAGAGCTGGATCGCCTGGATTCCCACGTCAAAGAAACCCACAAAATCCTGAAAAAAGGCGGCGCCTGTGGCCGACGCCTGGACTTCATGATGCAGGAATTTAACCGCGAATCGAACACCCTGGCTTCCAAATCCATCAACACAGAGATCACCGCCTCAGCCGTCGAGCTCAAAGTGCTGATTGAGCAGATGCGCGAGCAAATTCAAAACATAGAATAACTTTTTCACCCAGCCCAGCACGTCTCAGAAGCCCTGTATTCCCTTGTGAAGAGCATTGTAAATACAGGGCTTTTTTATTTTTCCCGTCCAAATCGGTTTGCAGTTGTCCGTTGCCAGTTGCTGATTAAGTGATGGGCAAAATGGTGAGTAGTTTCCATTTAATGTCCCTTGCGGCGCCAGAGAGTTTTCAGCCTGTTTCATAAGAAATAAGAGACGGCATTGACCCGTGGCTTAAACATTAAACGCTACTTGCTTTACGGCTTGCTCTGCTCGGCTGATCCCCAATCGCTGCGCAACTTGTTGCCACTGCTTAACGGCGTTTAGCACTTCATCATAAATTTGCGTTGCCTCGTTCTGCGAGAGCCTGAAAAATCTTTCACGTCAAAAACCAGTTGGTAGTTAAGCGCGTTGTCTGTGTCGGTAATATTCAGATGAAGCCCATGCTTGCCAACGATCGGGTTTAAGTCATAAGCCGGTGATAACTTCCAACCTTTATTGGTTATTGTCTAAAAATCACGGTCAAGAAAATCAGCTGAGCCGGATCGCTTAAAACGAATACCACCCATTCGGTAGGAGTCATGAGTAGTTGAGTACAACATCAGCCGTCTCAGCCTTTAAACCGCTGTAGTGATAATACACCTGAAAAGACGTGGCGGTGATCTCAGCACGGCTTGAAATTTGCCTCAGAGCTTGGCGTTGTTTGCTGTCTAAAACCCCGTCCAGACGCTCAAATCGGTAGGATTGATATTCGCTCACGGTAACCTGTTTAACGTTTTATTAGTGCTAAAATGTGAATTGGAATGTTTGCGCTAACAACGACTGAAGCTGCACTTTTGGCGGTTTGCGATCTTCTGCAGCAAACCGTTTAGGATCGACAGTGACAAATCCCCAAAACTGTAAAAAGCGTTCAATAAAGCGCGATTCAATTAACACGCCAAGCCTTTTTTCTGGCAAGTAGTAATCGTCTGGCTCAAGCTGGCGCAATAAATCAGGGAAGGCCGTGACGATATCATCAATTAATTGATCCGGGCTGGCATGGCTTTGCAAGCCGCCACAACATAAAGAGCCAGATGATAACACTGGTCAAGCGACTGCCACAGCAACCATAGCTGGCGAAATGACATTTGCCCTGTAAGCTCAAACTTTTTAATGGTAGGAACTGGCAACATTTCAAGGCTTCTGGTGAACAGAATTTTGCCACTATCTCATCGCCGCCGACTACCGCATTTCAAATGCCCAGCCCGCCTTCACCCTCTTCCGCTTTTATTCTGGCTGAGGCGGCGAAAAATTCATACACTGTCGATTTATTATTTTTAGGCACTTTGATGAAATCCCACAATCCATCACAACTGAAGAAGCTATGGGAACTAATCCTCTCAAGCACACCTCTCACTCAACTGCACAGAAGTGAAATTGCGTTTTTATCCGATCCACAAATACTGATGCTCTCGCTTCCCTTTGGCATCAATATGCCTGAAGACGTTTCAGAGCAGTGTGGTAAGACCTTTCTGCAGTATTTTGATTACATGATCAATGAGCTGTGTATTCACCTGCGCGGCTCCCCCAATCAACAGCTACCACAGCAGCTCAGCGATACCATCATTGAACAGATTCAACATAAGACAATGAACCTCTTGATGACCTATGAAATGGTCAAAATCATCAAAGCGCATCAGTTGCCGGTTGATCAGCAAATCCTCGCTCGCTTAACCGAAATGCAGATGCAAACATCGGAAAATCATTATTCTGCTTCCCTCGCCCCCGAACAAATGGCAGCAGCAATGAATGAGATAATCCAGCAGCAGGGTATTCGAACCGGCTTTGAATTTTGTCATTTTATCAGTGATGATCTGGCTATATTGCCGCCGGATGCCGTGAGGTTAATGCTCCCCAGCTTTGTTTCAAACGACTGGATAGTCGATGCACTGCTATTACTCACCCTGCATCAAGAGCCGGAATTAGGCCAGGTCGCGGCAGAACTTCTCACCCAGCTACCCGATAAAAAGTGGAAACAACTCACCAACCGCAACTACCTCACACTGGTGCAGCGTTTTGGCGATGACGCAGTCAAGGCCCACCTTCCTGAGTGGAGCCGACTGGCGATGAAATACGCCAGACAAAACGCACCTTGCCAAGTGGTTGAGCTTTACGCCTCGTTCGCGGATGGCAATCAATCCATCCTCTTCTGTGGTCTGATAAAAGAGCCGGAGACAAAGGCTCAGCACCTGATAGGTAGCGTATTCCGTGTAGGTTATGGTTTAGTGGATAGCTACTTTACCCCCCACATCGAACAGGCTCAATACAGACAGATTGCAAATGCCTTTTCCAATGAACTACAAGCAATACCGTGCGATCCACTATTACTGAGCCATGTGATTCCCTGGGCTTTGGCGACGCAGCTAAACAGTCCAGAAAAAATGAATGTGGAAATGCTCCAGTTACTGGCTTTGCTCCCTCCGCAATGGACCGAACCACAACCCTTCGATCTGAACCGAGTTTCTCAGGTATGTAAGATCGATAGCCAAGACCCAGCATGGAAAGAAAAAAATCGCAAAAGCAGTAAATTTCTGCTCAACACACCAATGACTCGCAGCTGGATTATCGAGAATATCGCCCCGCGTTTTACGAAACCACGACAGGTCAGAGATCACTATTACCTGAGCAACCCACAGCCTTATGTTGAAGCGCTTGCGCTGGCTGGATTGCTGTCGTTTTACTATCAGCAACCGCCTTCACTGGGTATTTCCAGTCCACAACTTTATCTGGCAAGTGCCTATCTGCTTGCAGAAGGCAATCTTGGCCAAAAAAGCTTCCCACTGTTTGACTGGTTAGCCGAAGAGAGCCTGCTGCATCGTGATCACCAGAATAAGCTTGCCTTACTCGATCAACATATTGCTTCGCCGACAGGGTACGTGATCAAAGTTGAACTGGTGGGTTCAAAGCCTAAAATATGGCGTCGCTTTACCGTTTCCAGCGCGATGGATTTAGAATCCTTCCATCAACTTCTGCAAGACATCATGGGATGGGAGAATGCCCATCTCTATATGTTCCATACTCAATTGGGCCACATTGATAATACCGATGAAACTGACTTGCCTGCTGATGACATCCCATTGATGGCAGTACTGCAAGAAGAAGGCGACCGCATAGACTACATCTACGATTATGGTGACCACTGGGAGCACACCATCTCCTTAGAGAAGATCAATAAACGAAGTTGCAGCCTTCCAAAAGTCACCGCAGGAAACGGTGCCTGTCCACCAGAGGATTGCGGCGGAATTTGGGGCTATGCGTTACTGCTGGCGCTGACCAAGAAGGAAAACCTCAGTGAAGACGAGCAGGATCAGCTGATGTGGTACGGTATGGATGACGACTGGAATGCACGCCAATTCGATAAAGATCAGGTTAATACCCTGATTGAAAACACAATGAGTTAGGAACACATCTACATTCTGCCCCGCAGTCCGCCGCCTCCCAGACCGCGAAGTTGACCCGCGCCAATGTTTGGCCGGTTCATCATGCCGCGCTGAACAGCCGGACGGTTCGCGCGAATGGCAGAGCGGTCGACAGGCCCCTGCTCGCGGCGGGTTTGCAATTGCTGTCGGACGCGCTGTTGCGTCTCCGGCGGCAGACTCTGCCATTTCTGATCAAGCTGGGCTTTGACCGCCGGCAGATTGTCGGCAATATCAGCACGATCACCCTGCCAGTTGTCAAACTTGTTTTTGATCTCCTGCTGCTTGTCCGGATCCAGACTTTGCCACCAGTCTGTCACCATATCTTTGTATTCACCATCACCCTGGCAGCAGTTCGGATAATAATGGTGCCAGTAATAGAGGTAATCGTCGTACCACCAATCATTGCTGTAGTGATAGCTGGCTGGACCCGATGAATCAGCCCCAGTGCTGCCGCATCCGGTTAACAGCAAGAGCAGACAAAAAAACAGAGAGCGAATCGGCATCTTGTTGGACTCCGTGTAGCGATGTAATGAAGAGTGCTGGCCACCTAGCCCGGCAATAAATCACAAATAAGCCTGATAATCAGGTTAGCAGATCCGACTCAAACCCGATCAGGCAAGGGATATTTCCCTCGCTTCTCCCCGCTGTTTTCATCTTCTTACCTCAACTTTTGCATGACTTTACTACGTCGACGCTCAGTACCTGCCTGCACTGACTATAGTTAACAATAGCGGCGAAAATATAGCATAAAAGTTCAATTAACAGCCGCAGCTAGCCACTGATTTTCAAGGGATAATGCAGAAGGGCAAAAGCATGACAGCAAAAACAGACAATAAAGTCATCCTGATAGGTGCGGGTTACATATCGGATGTTCACGCTGCGGCGCTCCGGTCGCTGGACGGTATCCGGCTCTGTGCTGTTGTCGATCCCAATCTCTCTGCCGCACAAGCACTGGCAGAGCGTCATCACATTCCGTTGTACTTCAGCACTGTGGAGCAGGCGCTGGCTGAAACCGAATTTACCGCCGCCCATGTGCTGACCCCGCCCAATCTGCATTATGCGCTGGCCAGCCAGCTGCTCAGTCACGGCAAACATGTGCTGGTCGAGAAACCGCTGGCTGAAACCGAAGAGGAGTGCGAGGCGCTGATTAGCCTAGCTCAGCAATATGACGTCACCCTGGCCGTTAACCAGAATTTCATCTTTCACCCTGTGATGGAGCGGGCAAAGCAGCATCTGGCCAATAATGATATTGGCCCGGTCAAATCGGTTTCCCTGCGCTATGAAATGCCATTACGCCAGCTGACGGCCGGTCAGTTCAGTCACTGGATGTTCCGCCAGCCCGTCAATTTACTGCTGGAGCAGGCCGTGCATCCGCTGTCGCAACTGATGAGCCTGTTCGGACGCCCGACAGCACAGTCGATGGCTAATAAGATGTTGGGTAAGCTAAGCCAGATCCAGCGGCTCAGTAATGGCCAGCCTTTTATTCAACGTTTAGATGCCATTGGTGAGCTGGACATCCCGGTGCATTTTACTTTTGCAATGGGTCAGGACTTTCCGGTGTGGGAAATGCAGATCACCGGCGAAGACGGCTGTCTGAGGCTGGATTTTGTCCGCCAGCAAGCCATAGTGCAAAGCCGCAGTCGTTTTCTGCCTGCGCTCGATACCGCGGTGACCGCCTGCACCCAGGCAGGCAGCCTGCTGTCGCAAGGGCTACGGCAGTTCACCAACTATGCCTTGACCACGGCCGGTCTCAAAGCTTCTCAGGACCCTTTTTTGCTGTCGATGAAAACCAGTATCAGCCAGTTCTATCAGGCTATCTCTACCGGGCAGCCCTTACTGCATGATGGGGCATTCGGCCGTGATCTGGTGGCCCTGTGCCACTATCTGGCCAGCCAAACCCAGGGCGCAGATCGGCTGACAGCAACCACACCGCCCGGTAATCACGCAATCGAAGACGACTTCCAGCCTTTCGATGTGCTGGTGATTGGCGGCACCGGCTTTATTGGCCGTCATGTGGTGGAGCAATTGCTGGCCAAGCACTATTCAGTGGGTGTCATGGCGCGCAATATTCAGGCCTTACCCGCTTTATATCACCAGCCGACCGTTCAGCTGATCCAGGGGGATGTGTGCGACCCTGCCGCCCTTGATGAAGCGGTGCAGCGTGCTACTTACGTCATCAACCTGGCCCACGGCGGTGCCAGCGGTGACTGGGAAGCGATCAAGCACGCCATGGTCGATTCGGCCCGTGATATTGCCCAGGCCTGCCAGACACACCAGATCACGCGGCTGGTGCATCTTGGCTCCATCGCCTCGCTCTATCTCGGCAGCGACAGGATTATGATTCACAGCGACACACCGCCGGATCCCGCCGCTGATCAGCGGGCACATTACGCCCGCGCCAAGGCCATGGCGGATCACCTGCTGCTGCATGAGAGCAAGGGGCAAGATCTGGTCGTGCTCCGGCCCGGCATTGTGGTTGGCCAGGGGGGGCCGGTCAATCACACAGGTGTCGGCTTTTTTAATAACAACCAGTACTTTATCGGCTGGAACTTAGGCCACAATCCCCTGCCTTTTGTCCTGGCCGAGGATGTCGCCAACGCCACGGTTTCCGCCCTCACAGTGCCGGGCATTGCCGGCAGGTCATTGAATCTGGTCGGTGATGTGCGCCCCAGCGCGCGTGAATATGTGGCCATGATCAGCAAAGGACTGGGCCGTCCCTACCGCTATGTGCCGCAGTTCACCTTCTGGCTGTATCTGCAGGAGCTGGGCAAGTGGGCCATCAAACGCCTGTCCGGCCGCAACACCCTGCTGCCCGCGCTGCGGGATCTGCGCTCCCGCGCCCTGAATGCGCGTTTTGATACCAGTGTCGAAAAGCGTTTGCTGAACTGGCAGCCAGTCAGCGACTGGGACTGCTTCTATCAACACGCGATTCTGGTTCACAGAACGCCGCCCGCGACTATGCCAGCCGCAGAAGCCCCCCGTAATGAAAAACCCGTTCCGCTCCCCGTGCAAGCTGACAAGGTGGCATCAGAATGACCCGCATACTCCATGTGTTTTCAACCTTTGCCGTTGGCGGCCCGCAGATCCGCTTCGCACAGCTGGCCAATGCTTTGTCCGGCCAATATCGCCACACCATTATCTCGCTGGACGGCGCCAGCCAGGCGATGTCCAGGCTGGCAACCGATGTGCAGGCCGAGTTCCTGCCGATGCCAACACTGAAAGCCATGAGCCTGCCGCAGCGGTTACACGCCATTCACCGCACGCTCAGCCATCATCAGTCCGATATTCTGATGACCTACAACTGGGGCGCGATAGAATGGGCGTTTTGCAATCGCCTGCTGCGCCTGTGTCGCGGCATTCACTGGGAGGACGGATTCAGCCCGGATGAAGCCAGCCAGCTGTACCGGCGCCGCAATCTGTTCCGCCGCCATGCGCTCAGCGGTCAGACTCAGGTCGTGGTGCCATCTCACACCCTGATGGCCATTGCCCGCCAGCACTGGCAGATCCCCGCTCAGCGGCTGCACTACTTTCCCAATGGTATTGCCATGCCGGAGGCAATCAGCAAAGGGGCGCCTTCCGCGCTCACCACACTGATTACCCTGGCGAGCTTACGCGCCGAGAAAAACCTCCACCGCCTGATCGACACCTTTGCCAGCCAAGCCACCCACAGTCGCTTACTGATAGGCGGCGATGGCCCTATGCTGACTGAACTTGAGGCTTACATAGATAGCCTTAATCTGACGAACAGTGTCAGGCTGGCCGGACGCATTGATGATGTCTGGGGATTTCTGGCACAGGGCGACATCTTTTGCCTGTCGTCCGATACCGAGCAGATGCCGCTATCTGTGCTGGAAGCCATGGCCGCCGCCCTGCCGGTCGTCGCCACCGATGTCGGCGATGTAAAAACCATAGTGGCCGCGGAAAACACCCCTTTTGTGGTGCCACCCGCTCACTACGCCAGCGCGTTTCGCCGGATACTGTCTGAACCCAGGCACTGGCAAGCGATAGGAGATGCCAATTACCAGAAAGCCCGCCAGCACTACAGCTTCCAGAACATGCTGGAGAATTTCACCCGCCTCACTGCCCCGATCCGCTAACCCGGCAACAAGCTGCTATTTTTTATAAGAGCAGGGTGACAAACGCGGTTTTTGGCCCGAGAGCGAAACTTACACGTGCCGATTCAATTTAGCTGCAGTTCGTGATACCCTGCGCGCCCTTTCTTCCACTTGAGTGACAATGGTAATGAGCAAAGGCACGCTTTACATAGTTTCGGCACCCAGCGGCGCAGGTAAATCCAGCCTGATCAACGCCCTGCTGGAAACCAACCCGACCTATGACATGAAAGTCTCCGTATCCCACACCACACGCGGTATGCGTCCGGGTGAAGTTCATGGTGTGCATTACAATTTTATCGGCGTGGAAGAATTTAAAGAACTGGCTGAACAGGGTGCGTTTCTGGAACATGCCGAAGTGTTCGGTAACTTCTATGGCACGTCACGACTGTGGATCGAACAGCAGCTGAACAAAGGCATCGATGTGTTTCTCGACATCGACTGGCAGGGCGCGCAGCAGATCCGCCTGCTGATGCCAGCTGCCAAAAGTATTTTTATACTGCCGCCGTCCAAAGATGAGCTGGAGCGTCGTCTGAACGCCCGCGGTCAGGACAGCGAAGCCGTTATCGCCAGACGCATGGATGAAGCACGCTCAGAAATCTCGCATTTCACAGAGTACGACTATGTGATCGTGAATGACGATTTTGATGTCGCATTAATCGATTTTAAAGCGATCATCCGCGCTGAGCGATTGAAGCAAGACAAGCAAGCTGCTAAATATAGCAGCATGTTGACTGCGCTACTGGCGCAACAGTAAGTAATTTTGTACAATTTTCCGTCTTTTTATTAAACCCACTGGAGTCCTCGATGGCACGTGTAACTGTTCAAGATGCTGTTGATAAAATCGGCAACCGTTTCGACCTGATCCAAATTGCTTCTCGCCGTGCACGTCAAATGCAGACTGGCGGTAAGGATCCATTGGTTCCTGAAGAGAATGACAAGTACACAGTGATCGCACTGCGCGAGATCGAAGAAGGCCTGATCACGAAAGACATTCTGGATGCACGTGAGCGTCAGGAAATGCAAGAGCAGGAAGCCGCAGAACTGGCGGCGGTCAGTGCTATTGCAGGTAACCAGCGCTAATTCAAGGAAGCGGGCAATTTGTATCTCTTTGATAGCCTGAAAGAAGTTGTAATTGAATACCTGCCTGAGACTCAGATTGAGGCGCTCAGGCAGGCCTATTTGGTAGCAAGAGACGCCCACGAAGGCCAGACGCGTTCCAGCGGCGAGCCTTACATCATCCACCCGATTGCCGTTGCTCGAATCCTGGCCGAAATGCGCCTGGACTTTGAGACCCTGATGGCAGCCCTGCTCCACGACGTTATCGAAGATACCGATGTCACCAAAGACGACCTCGACAGTCGTTTCGGCTCGACCGTGGCAGAGTTGGTGGACGGCGTGTCCAAGCTGGACAAGCTTAAGTTCCGCGACCGTAAGGAAGCTCAGGCGGAAAACTTCCGCAAGATGATCATGGCCATGGCCAACGACATCCGGGTTATCCTGATCAAACTGGCCGACCGGACCCACAACATGCGAACCCTGGGTGCGCTGCGTCCTGACAAACGTCGCCGCATTGCCCGCGAAACGCTGGAAATCTTCTCGCCCCTGGCCCACCGTCTGGGTATTCACAACATCAAGACCGAGCTCGAAGAGCTGGGTTTCGAGGCCTTGTATCCGAACCGCTACCGGGTGCTGAAAGAAGTGGTGGCTGCCGCCCGCGGTAACCGTAAAGAAATGATCAACCGAATCCACGCCGAGATTGAAGGCCGCCTTCATGATGCGGGGATCAACGGCCAGGTGCTTGGCCGCGAGAAAAACCTGTACTCCATCTACAACAAGATGAAGAACAAAGAACAGCGTTTTCATTCCATCATGGATATCTACGCGTTCCGGGTGCTGGTCGATAACCTGGATACCTGCTACCGGGTGCTGGGTCAGGTGCACAACCTGTACAAGCCTCGTCCGAGCCGGATGAAAGACTATATCGCCATCCCGAAAGCCAACGGCTATCAGTCGCTGCATACCTCACTGGTCGGCCCGCACGGTGTGCCGGTGGAAGTGCAGATCCGCACCGAAGACATGGATCAGATGGCTGACAAAGGGGTCGCGGCACACTGGGCCTACAAAGACGGTGAAAGCTCAGGCACAACAGCACAGGTCAAGGCCCAGCGCTGGATGCAAAGCCTGATCGAGCTGCAGCAAAGCGCCGGTAACTCATTTGAATTTATTGAGAACGTGAAATCCGATCTGTTCCCGGATGAGATTTACGTTTTCACCCCCAAAGGCCGGATTGTCGAACTGCCGGTCGGCGCGACCGCGGTCGACTTCGCCTATGCCGTTCATACCGATGTCGGCAACACCTGCGTCGGCGCCAAAATTGATCGCCAGCCTTATCCGCTGAGCAAGCCGCTGAAAAACGGCCAGACGGTAGATATCATCAGTGCGCCGGGTGCCCGTCCGAACGCCGCCTGGCTCAACTATGTGGTGACCTCGCGGGCTAGAACCAAGATCCGCCAGGTACTGAAAACCATGCGCCGTACCGAGTCGATCACTCTGGGCCGACGTCTGCTCAATCATGCCCTGGGCGAGCTGAACATAGATCAGATTGAACCGGTAACACTGGACAAAGTGCTCAAAGATCTGCGTCTGAAGGACGTCGATTCGCTGCTGGCGGCCATTGGCCTGGGCGAGCTGATGAGTGTGGTGGTTGCCCGCCGCCTGCTGGGCACGCTGGATGAAGAAACCCAGGCGGATGACAAACGCCGCATGCCTATCCGGGGTGCTGACGGCATTTTGCTGACCTTCGCCAACTGCTGTCATCCTATTCACGGTGACCCGATCATGGCCTATGTCAGTCCGGGTAAAGGACTGGTCATTCACCGCGAAGAATGCGCCAATATCCGCGGCTACCAGAAAGAATCGGACAAATACATGCCGGTTGAATGGAGCCGTGACTTCGAGCAGGAGTTTGTCACCAACCTCAAAGTGGATATGCAGAACCACCAGGGGGCACTGGCCGATCTCACCAACACCATCGCCAATACCGGGTCCAACATCCAGGGATTGTCGACGGAAGAGAAAGACGGCCGCCTGTATACCATTACGGTGCGCCTGACGACCAAAGGCCGTGTCCATCTGGCCAACATCATGCGCCGGATCCGGGTGATGCCGAACGTTGTCCGGGTTGCCCGGCAGAAGAACTAAGGTGCCGCACTCAGCTGCACTGACTACTCAAACGCCCGTCCCGGGCGTTTGTGCTTTCCCGAGTGCTGAATTATAAGCCGTTCAGCCAGAACTGAAACAAGACAAGAATCATGACGCCAGAACGTTACCAGAGGATCCAGTCAGTGCTGGCTACCCGCCAGCCAGATTTAACCCTGTGCCTGGAAGAAGTGCACAAACCCAATAACGTCTCCGCCATTATCCGTACCGCCGACGCCGTAGGCGTGCACAAGGTCCACGCGGTGTGGCCGGAAAAAATGCGGGTGCTTGCCCACACGTCCGCCGGCGCGCGCAACTGGGTCGAGCTGGAAACCCACACCAGCATGCCAGAGGCCATCGGCCAGCTGAAACAGCAAGGCATGCAGGTACTGGCTACCCATTTGTCTGATCGTGCGGTAGATTTTCGCGAGATTGATTACACCAAACCCACGGCTATTATTCTGGGCGGCGAAAAAAACGGGATCACTGCCGAAGCGCTGTCACTGGCTGATCAGGATATCATCATTCCTATGGTGGGTATGGTACAGTCACTCAATGTCTCGGTAGCCAGTGCGCTGATCCTTTATGAAGCACAGCGCCAGCGCCAGCTAGCCGGTATGTATGACAGAGAAACCACGCCGCTGCCGGCAGACACAGTGCACCGCATCTTGTTTGAACGCGGCCACCCTGTGCTGGCGAAAGTCGCCAAACGTAAACAGCTGCCTTATCCGCCGCTGGATGACGCCGGTCAGATAGTGGCAGATGACGCCTGGTGGCAGGCGATACAAGCCAGGGATAAGCCCCGGCGCAACAAATAACCCTGAACGGACAGAGCACAGAGTAAGCAGGCATGAGCGGACAGATGCTAGACACCATCGCCCTGACAGAATTGTCAGGCGTCGGCGCCAAAATGGCGGAGAAACTGAGCAAAATCGGCCTTCACACCGTACAGGATCTGCTGTTTCACCTGCCGCTGCGTTATGAAGACCGCACCCGGATCTGGCCGATTGCCGCCGTGCAGCCCGGACAGCACCTGACGGTGCAAGGCGAAGTGCTGCATAACGCCATCAGTTTTGGCAAGCGCCGGATGCTGACGGTCAAGATCAGCGACACAACCGGCTCTGTCACCCTGCGCTTTTTCAATTTCAACGCCGCGATGAAAAACGCCCTGTCCGAGGGAAAACAGGTCAAAGCCTACGGCGAGATCCGCCGCGGCCAGCACGGGCTGGAAGTGATCCATCCAGATTACAGCGTGTTTTCTGAACCGACCACACTGGCAGTTGAAGACACCCTCACCCCTGTCTACCCCACCACAGACGGCTTGCGCCAGTTAACCTTGCGCAGCCTGACCGAGCAGGCGCTGAACCTGCTCGACAAAGCCGCGGTCAGCGAATTACTGCCCGAAGGCTTGTACGACAGGCAAATGACCCTGGCCGATGCCCTGCACCTGATGCACAGGCCCACGCCGAATGTGTCGCTGGATCAGCTGGAAAAAGGTCAGCACCCGGCGCAGCAAAGACTGATCCTGGAAGAATTGCTGGCACAGAACCTCTCTATGCTGGCGGTTCGCCAGAAAAGTCAGCAGCACCAGGCCTGGCCCTTGCCGCCCAGTACCTCACTCAAAAAGCAGTTACTGGCCGGCCTGCCCTTCAGCCCGACCGGCGCGCAGCAACGTGTAGTGGCCGATATCGAAACAGACCTGGCCAGAGCCATCCCTATGATGCGTCTGGTGCAGGGCGATGTCGGTTCAGGTAAAACACTGGTCGCCGCTTTGGCGGCCGTCCGCGCCATTGACCACGGTTATCAGGTCGCACTGATGGCACCAACCGAATTACTGGCCGAACAGCATGCCCTCAACTTTGCCCAGTGGCTGGAACCGCTCGGCATTCAGGTGGGCTGGCTGGCCGGCAAACTCAAAGGCAAAGCACGGGACACCGAGCTGGCCCGCATTGAAAGCGGCGAGGCCAAAATGGTGGTCGGCACGCACGCATTATTTCAGCAGCAGGTCGTGTTCAACAACCTTGCTTTGGTGATCATCGATGAACAGCACAGGTTCGGTGTTCACCAACGGCTGGAATTAAGGGAGAAAGGGGCCAACGAAGGCCGGTACCCGCACCAGTTAATCATGACGGCCACGCCGATTCCGAGGACACTGGCGATGACCGCCTATGCCGATCTGGAAACCTCGGTGATTGACGAGCTGCCGCCCGGACGAACCCCAATCCAGACCGTTGCCGTTTCAGACACACGTCGTGCCGACATCATAGCGCGCATCCGCGCGGCCTGCCTCAATGAAGGCCGCCAGGCTTACTGGGTTTGTACCCTGATTGATGAGTCTGAAGTACTGGAAGCCCAGGCGGCTTCTGATACGGCCACCGAGCTGACGGCACAACTGCCAGAGCTGAAAATCGGGCTGATACATGGCCGGATGAAAGCCACTGAGAAACAAGACATCATGCAGCGCTTCAAAACCGGAGAGCTGCACCTGCTGGTCGCCACTACTGTGATCGAGGTCGGTGTCGATGTGCCCAACGCCAGCCTGATGATCATCGAAAACCCGGAGCGACTGGGGCTGGCCCAGCTCCACCAGCTGCGCGGCCGGGTGGGCCGGGGCAATGTGGCCAGCCACTGCGTGCTGCTCTACCATGCGCCGCTGTCCAAAACCGCCCAGCAGCGGCTGGCGGTACTGCGCGAAAGCAGCGACGGCTTCGTCATTGCCCAGCGTGATTTAGAAATTCGCGGTCCGGGTGAGCTGCTGGGCACCAAACAAACTGGGATTGCCGATTTCAAAGTCGCCGATCTGGTGCGCGACCAGCACCTTATCCCCCAGGTGCAAAAGCTGGCGCGTTACCTGCACGAGCAATATCCGGCCAACGCCAAAGCCATCATCGAGCGCTGGCTGGGCCAGAAAGAAAATTACTCTAACGCCTGATCGCCAGCCTTTTCTTTGCTGATAGCGAAAAAGTGCGGTCATTTTCTGCTTTTAGCCGCTATTTTGCCGTCAATTTAATTACGCAATCGTTTGCTAAAAATAACAACCTCATTAGAATAGTGGCCACTTTTGACCCAAGGGTCATGGTCGGCTTCAGCGTCTGTCTCCTTCTCAGTCTGAAGCCGGCCTGTCGACGCACATAAGGAATCATCATGACTGGCCAGCACCAAGAAATAACGCCACCGCGTTCATCCGATTTGATCTACCGACTCGATGACAGACCGCCTTTGCCACAAACCCTGTTTGCGGCTGTGCAGCATTTGCTGGCGATGTTCGTGGCCGTGATTACGCCGTCGCTGATTATCTGTCAGGCGCTGGGCCTGCCCGCCAGCGATACCAATACCATAGTCAGTATGTCGCTGCTGGCTTCCGGGGTCGCCTCCTTCATTCAAATCCGCACCATAGGCCCGGTCGGCTCCGGTCTGCTGTCGATTCAGGGCACCAGTTTTAACTTTCTTGGCCCAATCATAGGGGCCGGGCTGGCGATGAAAGCCGGCGGGGCCGACGTGCCCACCATGATGGCGGCGATTTTCGGTACTATCCTTGCGGCTTCTCTCACTGAAGTCGCTATTTCGCGTATTTTGCAGCACACACGCCGCATCATCACGCCATTGGTGTCCGGCATTGTAGTCACCCTGATTGGTCTGACGCTGATTCAGATCGGCCTGACCTCCATCGGCGGCGGCTATGCCGCCATTGAAAACGGTAGCTTTGGCAGCCTGGACACGCTCCTGCTGGCCGGCATAGTGCTGGGGCTGATCGTGCTGCTGAACCGGATGAAAAACCCGTATCTGCGTGTCTCGTCGATTGTGATTGCCATGGCGGCTGGCACTCTCACAGCCTGGGGAATGGGCATGATAGACAGCAGCCAGCTCGCGGAAACCAGCCTGATTGCAGTCCCCGCACCGATGCAGTACGGCCTCGGATTTGACTGGTCTTTGCTGATCCCGCTGGTGATCGTCTTCGCCATTACTTCACTGGAGGCCATTGGCGATATCACGGCTACTTCAGAAACCTCTGAACAGCCCGTCAGTGGGCCTGTCTACCTCAAGCGCATCAAAGGCGGCGTGCTGGCTGACGGCATCAACTCGGCACTGGCTGCAGTGCTGAACAGCTTCCCGAACTCCACCTTCAGCCAGAACAACGGCATTATCCAGCTGACCGGCGTGGCCAGCCGCTACATCGGCTATTTTGTCGCAGGTATGCTGGTACTGCTCGGCCTGTTCCCGGCCGTTGCCAACCTGGTACAGCTGATCCCGGAACCTGTGCTGGGCGGCGCCACTATTGTGATGTTCGGCACCATTGCCGCTTCTGGGGTGCGGATTATCTCCCGCTGTGAGCTGGACCGCCGCGCCATTCTGATCATGGCACTGTCTTTCTCTATGGGGCTGGGCATTGCACAAAAACCGGAAATTCTGCAGTTCATGCCGGATATTGTGAAGAGCATTCTGTCCTCCGGCATGGCGGCTGGTGGCCTGACGGCGATTTTGCTGAACCTGATCCTGCCGGAAGAGAAGAAAGGCTGATTCTTTTCGGCTATTCGTACAATGCTATCCCTCCCCCTTTTCAAGGGGGAGGTCAGGAGGGGGTTACTGGGAAAAGAACTTAAGACTTCACACTCCGCTTGCCATTGTGTTTGACTGTCCGCACCGGCAGGCTGATCTGCACTTTCAAGCCACCGGCACTGCGGTTACTGAACTGAATGTCGCCCTGATGCTGATCCACAATACGCTTGACGATAGCCAGTCCCAGTCCGGTGCCTTCCGCGTCACTGCCCCGGGCACTGTCGCCGCGGGTCAGCGGCTGCATCATTCTGGCCACCTGATCCGGCTCAATACCCGGACCATCATCCTCAACACAGAACCAGGCCATCTGGCGATCGGCCGTCATGCCGCTGGTGACCCGCACCCAACCATGGCCGTAGCGAAGCGCATTCACCAGCAGGTTGCTGATCAACCGCTTAATGGCTACCCCGTTGGCATACACTTTGCCGTTAATGGTCCCCAGCGACTGTTCAATCCCGCGCTCAATGCCCCCTTCTGCTTCTGCCACATCTTCAAGCAGAATATTCAGATCGAGCAGTTCCTGCTCCAGCAATTGGGTGGATTTCAGGTACTCCATAAACTGACTGATGATGGCATTACACTCCTCCGTGTCTTTAATCATGCTTTCAGCCAGATAGGCATCTTCGGGCGACATCATTTCGGTCGCCAGGCGGATACGGGTCAGCGGGGTGCGCAAATCATGGCTGACACCGGCCAGCAGCAATGCCCTGTCGTCTTCAAGCTGTTTAATCCCCTCGCCCATACGATTAAAGGCTTTGGTGACCGCCCGGATCTCCGAGGCTCCCTGCACATCCAGATGTGGCGGAGATCCACCTTTTGCCACCTCTAAAGCCGCCTGCTCCAGCGCCACCAGAGGACGATTCTGGATACGGATAAACATCCAGCCCCCGGCGATCACCATCACAGCAATAAACAGGCTGTAACCAAACAGCGGCGCAAAATCTTCTTCCTGCAATTCGGACAGTGGCACCCGCATCAGGTAACCCGGCATGGCGTCGCAGTCGAGCCACAGCACATAACTGTCTGTCCCCAGCACCAGGCGCACTTCCGTCGGTGTGTTCAGCTCTCGGGTCATTTCCTCACTGAGGTAATCAATGCGGGTCGCTTCTCTGAATTCAGCCGATTCCGGACTGTCATCGGCATGAAGCGTGACCCCCAACTGCTCCAGCAGTTGCCGGCGCAGCGGGGTATCGAGATGAAACTTGTGGCCATCGGCCAGTTCCACGTCTTCTTTGAGCATCAGTTTGACTTCATAAGCCATGATGCGGTTGAACTGCTGCAGACTCGGTAGCAGTGCGTAATTCAGCACCGCCAGATAGGAAAAAATCTGGCTGGCTATCAACAAGCCAGCCAGCAGGATCAGGGTGCGGGTAAAGGTCGAGCGCGGCGACAGGCGCATCGGCATGGTTTAGGCCTCGCTGCCGTCTGGGACAAACACGTAACCCAGCCCCCAGACGGTCTGAATATAACGCGGACGGCTCGGATCTTCTTCAATCATGCGGCGAAGACGCGAGATCTGTACGTCAATTGAACGCTCCATCGCCGAGTATTCGCGGCCGCGGGCCATGTTCATCAGCTTATCGCGTGACATCGGCTCGCGGGCGTTGGTCACTAAGGCTTTGAGCACCGCAAATTCACCGGAGGTCAGCGGCATGGCTTCCTCCCCGCGGAACATTTCCCGGGTACCCAGATTGAGGCGAAACTCACCAAAGGTGATGATTTTACCTTCCACACTCGGCGCGCCAGGTGCTTCGACCGTCTGACGACGCAATACTGCACGGATACGGGCCAGCAATTCGCGCGGATTAAACGGCTTGGGCAGGTAATCATCGGCGCCGACTTCCAGACCGACAATCCGGTCGACTTCGTCGCCCTTGGCCGTCAACATCAGGATAGGCAGCATATTGTTGGCATTGCGCAGACGACGGCAGATAGACAGGCCATCTTCGCCCGGCAACATCAGATCCAATACCATCAGGTGGAAATTCTCACGGGCCAGCAGGCGATCCATTTGCTCGCCATTGGCTACACTACGCACCTGGAATCCCTGCTCAGACAGGTAACGCTCCAGCAAGGCACGCAGGCGCATGTCGTCATCAACCACTAAAATCTTGAAATTGTCTTGCATCGTTCCACCTTATGCTTCGAACTCTGGATGTCGCCGAGGTGCTATTTTACGCGACCGCTGCCTGTTGTGACTGAAACAGTGAGCAAATGATCACCTTGAAATTGTTACCGAGTGTGTCCCCACCCCCGGCATGCCTTTAGATCTTAGTCTGTTACGTAAGTTATCGTATTGATGAACCAGACTTTATCACCCTCTGGCGTGCGTACTACCACTTCATCATCCACTTCTTTTTTCAGCAGCGCCCGCGCCATCGGCGAATCGATAGAAATGTAATCCCTGCGGCCGAAAATTTCGTCATAGCCGACAATGCGGAATTTTTTGCTGTCACCGGCTTCGTTTTCCACCTCGACCCAGGCACCGAAAAACACCTTGCCTTCCTGCACCGGGGAATAATCGACAATTTTCACTTTCTCTAACGTTTTGCGCAGGTAACGCACCCGGCGGTCAATTTCACGCAGACGCTTTTTATTATACTGATAATCAGCATTCTCCGAGCGATCGCCCAGACTGGCCGCCCAGGTGACTTTCCTGGTGACTTCCGGCCGCTCTTCCTGCCACAGAAAATCCAGCTCCTGCTTGAGCCGGTTATACCCTTCCCGGGTGATCAAAGGGGTTCTCATTGCGTCTGTCTCTGCTTACTGGTAATGGCTTGATTATACGATGTTGTAAGGCCTGACGGCGAGTTGTTCGCATGCTCCGGACGGCACCAAGATCACACCTGTCCGCACGGCTGGCAAACTCCTGACATTTTGCCGGTGCAAGAACGCTGACGGCCAGGCGGAATTGTGGTTAGATGGTCGGCCTGAGACAAACTGTATCCAAAGGAATTCTATGACCACGAGTATCCATCACCTGATTGCGTCTGAACTGAATGTCAAAACGCAGCAGGTTGCCGCAGCCGTGGCGCTACTCGATGACGGTAACACCGTCCCCTTTATTGCCCGTTACCGTAAAGAAGTGACCGACGGGCTGGACGATACCCAGCTGCGTAATCTGGAGTCCCGCCTGGGCTACCTGCGTGAGCTGGAAGACCGCCGTCAGGTGATCCTCAAATCCATTACCGAGCAGGACAAGTTGACGCCTGAGCTGAAAGCTGAAATCTTATCAGCCGACAGCAAAACCCGGCTCGAAGATCTGTACCTGCCTTATAAACCCAAGCGCCGCACCAAGGGCCAGATTGCGATTGAAGCCGGTCTGGAGCCGCTGGCCGATCTGCTGTGGTCACAACCGGACAACGATCCGGACATCGCTGCTGCCAGCTATGTGTCTGCCGACAAAGGTGTCGCCGATAGCAAAGCGGCACTGGACGGTGCCCGCGCTATTTTAATGGAGCGCTTTGCCGAAGACGCGGCGCTGCTGGATAAAATCCGCCGCCACCTGCAGGGCAATGCCGAGCTGACCGCCCGCGTGGTAGAGGGTAAAGAGCAGGAAGGCGCCAAGTTCAAAGACTACTTCGAGCACAACGAGAAACTGACCCAGGTGCCGTCACACCGTGCGCTGGCGATGTTCCGCGGCCGTAACGAAGGGGTGCTGCAACTGGCGCTCAACGCTGATCCGAATCAGGAAGAAGGCGTGCGCGGCTCTTACTGTGAAGTCATTATTGCCGATCACTATGGCGTGAACCTGGGCGCAAAACCGGCGGACAGCTGGCGTAAACAGGTGATCAGCTGGGCATGGCGCATCAAGATTCTGATGCACATGGAAACCGAACTGATGGCGGCACTGCGCGAGAAAGCTGAAGACGGCGCGATGCAGGTGTTTGCCGACAATCTGAACGATCTGCTGATGGCCGCCCCTGCCGGCCCGCGCATGACACTGGCGCTCGATCCGGGCCTGCGTACCGGCTGTAAAGTGGCCGTCGTCGACAGCACAGGTAAGCTGGTCGATACCGCTACCATTTATCCGCACCAGCCACAGAAACAGGTGGCCCAGTCCGCCGCCACTGTGCTGGCACTGCTGAAAAAACATAACGTTGATCTGATTGCGATCGGTAACGGCACTGCTTCACGTGAAACCGACAGTTTCGTGGCAAAGCTGCTGAAAGACAACAACCTGAAGATTCAGAGCGTGATGGTCAGCGAAGCCGGGGCCTCGGTGTACTCGGCCTCTGAGCTGGCCGCCAACGAGTTCCCGAACCTGGATGTGTCGCTGCGCGGCGCGGTTTCCATCGGACGTCGCCTGCAGGATCCGCTGGCCGAGCTGGTGAAAATCGATCCCAAATCCATCGGTGTCGGCCAGTATCAGCACGATGTCAGCCAGAGCAATCTGGCCAAGCGTCTGGACGCGGTGGTGGAAGACTGTGTTAACGCCGTGGGTGTCGATGTCAACACCGCCTCACCGGCCCTGCTGACCCGCGTGGCCGGTCTGTCGCCGGCGATTGCCAGCAATATCGTGGCTTACCGTGACGAGCACGGCCGCTTTGATGCCCGCACCACACTGAAGAAAGTGTCGCGTCTTGGCCCCAAAGCCTTTGAGCAGTGCGCCGGTTTCCTGCGGATCATGAACGGTAAGAACCCGCTGGATGCTTCCGCCGTCCACCCGGAATCCTATGATGTGGTCAAAGCCATCGCAGCGAAAAACGGCAAGCCGCTCGATGCCCTGATCGGAAACAGTGAGTTCCTGCGCGGTCTGAAAGCAGCCGACTACACCACGGACGAAGTCGGCCTGCCGACCGTCACCGACATCATTCGCGAGCTGGACAAGCCAGGCCGCGACCCGCGCCCTGAGTTCAAAACCGCCACCTTTGCCGAAGGCATTCACGAAGTGAAAGATCTGGTGCCGGGCATGGTATTGGAAGGGGTGATCACCAATGTGACCAACTTCGGCGCCTTTGCCGATATCGGTGTTCATCAGGACGGTCTGGTCCACATTTCGGCGCTGTCGGACAAATTCATCTCCGATCCGCGCGAAGTGGTCAAAGCCGGCGATGTGGTGAAAGTCAAAGTGATGGAAGTGGACTTGCAGCGCAAACGTATTGCCCTGTCGATGCGCCTGAGCGACGAGCCGGGCCAGGAAGCCAGCCACAAACCGCAGGGCGGCCAGCGTCAGGGCGAGCAAACACGCCGGGCGCCTCGTCAGCAGCGTGACAGTCAGCCGGACAACAACGCCATGGGCGGTGCCTTTGCCGCGGCGTTTGCCAAAGCCAAGAAGTAATCCTCAGCCATAAAACAATAAAGGTGGGTTTGACCCGCCTTTTTTGTCTTTCACTTATAAAAATAATCAATCAGACAATTTTCAGCATTTCGGTGGGCGGATTCGGCACTGTGGCCTGGGCATACTTGTAGCGGATCACGCTGCGGATACGTTCCATTTTGCTGATCTGGGCCAGCTCTTCAAGCAGCGCCCTTGGCAAGCGGATGTGCATGCTGTAACCCAGCTCGCTGACATCTTTCATATAACTGTCTGCCGACAGTGCCAGCACCAGTTGTTCAAATTCCTGCTGATAGCCGTAGCTTTTTTGCTGGGCGGCATCCAGCGAAGCGTAATCCGGATGTTCACTGGGATCCCAGCCTGGCCGCCGCATTTGTTTGTCATCGCCTTTGAGCGAAGGCTCGCTGCCAGAGGGGAGACTGGCACTGGCCGGGCGCACTTTTTCACGGATCTTGTTATCGCGCGCAGCCTGCTCCGTCATCGGATTTACCGATGGCGCCAGTGTCGGTATACCGGCATTCAGGGGCGACACTATCATCTTCAGGCGACTCCTACAGTGAGCCACAGGCTCTACGCTGACGCACCCGAGCAACGGCTGTAGTGCGCCTCATGAATAACTGCAAAAATGGCAGAAACCTCTGCCGCTACACTTTGATTATCGGCCACTCAAGGTTTTACTTTAATATTTCTGTGGATTCTGTCGCCAGGGCTGCCGAGGCATTACCTTCAATAAACACCTGTAATGACTGCAGAAAGTCCTGCGGGTGGGAAATAAAGGGCGCATGGGAGGCTTGCGGAAAAACCACTTTCTCTGACTGCGGTGCCAGCTTGTCCATATCACTGGCAACTTTGACCGGCACCAGCCCGTCAAGCCGGCCATAGAGACGCAACCAGGGCTGTTGGATCTGTCCCAGCTGCTGGCGCAAATCCACCTCCGCCAGCATGTCCAGACCGGCAGCCAGCGCGTCCGGTGACGGCTGGGGACGCGACAGCACGGCCTGCTTGAGTAACCGGATGTCCTGCCGTGCACTCGGACTGCCCATCGCCTGCAGCGCCATGAAGCGCTCAACCGTCAGGCTGAAATCGTCACTGAGCTGTTGCTGGAAATCACTCAGTACCTGAGGCCTGATGCCGCGCCAGCTATCCATCGCGGCAAAACGCGGTGAACTGGCCACAGTGATCAGCTTGCTGACCCGCTCAGGCGCCTGCAGCGCCGCCTGCTTGGCGATCAGTCCGCCCAGCGACCAGCCCAGCCAGACCGCTCGTGCCGGCGCGCTAGCCAGTAAGGCGTCCGCCATCGCTTCAACAGACTGCGCCTTGACACCGGCACTGTAACCATAGCCCGGCATGTCAACAACATGCACCCGGTATTGTTCTTCCAGCTGCGGCACCAGATGCTGCCAGACAGCGCCATTCATGCCCCAGCCATGAATGAGAACCAGATCGGAACCCTGAGCCAGGTCCTGACCAAATGCTTGCCAGTAGACAGATGCCGTCATGTACACTTCCTTCACTTCAAACCGGATGGCAAGGATGTTATCCCCTGTGGCTGTAAGATCAATCTTTCGTTGGCCAAACCAGCGATGCGCCTTGTGCCGTTTACCGCTGCGTGACGGTGATCACTACTGGTGTCAGCATTGCCTGGCCAGCCTGCCTCGGCCGCCTTATTGCCAGCGCTGCGGAGCCACCACACTGGAGCCCGTCAGCCATTGCGGCCACTGCCTGCGTCAGCCGCCGCCCTGGGATCGGCTGGTGCGCCTCGGAGAATATGGCTTTCCGCTCAACCGGCTGGTTCAGCAATACAAATTTCAGGGTAAATTCTGGCTCAGCCAGCCACTGGCCGGTTTGTTAGCCGAGCAGATGACAGAACCTGCCCCGCTGCTGCTGCCTGTACCGCTGCATCCCTGGCGCCGGCTGATCCGCGGATTCAATCAAAGTGCGCTGCTGGCTGATGCACTGGCGGAGATCACAGGTGGCGATACCGATCACCAGGCACTGCGCCGGACCCAATCGGCCCGCCCGCAGCATCAGCTGTCGAGAAAAGCCCGCCTGCAGAATCTCAAGCAGGCATTTATACTTAACAAAAGAGTGTGGCCGGAGCACGTGGCTATCGTCGACGATGTGGTGACCACAGGCAGTACCGTTTCCGTGTTGTCTCAGCTGCTCAGGAAGCAGCACGTCGCCCGGATCGATGTCTACTGCCTGGCCTTTACACCGCATTATCGCTGATCGGTGACGGTTCATTTTGACTGTTCAAAAAAACCACACAAGATTCAGGGGTGCGAGTTCTTCCGCCAAAGAGTAGAATAGGTTTAACGCTTACTAAGTCAGGTATTACGTCGTGTCTATGATTACTATTTCAGAAAATGCACAGCAGCATTTCGTTAAGCTGCTGGCCCAGCAGCCGGAAGGCACTAACATCCGTGTCTTCGTGGTCAATCCGGGTACCCCAAATGCTGAGTGCGGCGTGTCTTATTGCCCGCCGGAAGCCGTAGAAGCCAGTGACACCGAAATTATGCTCGGTATGTTCTCGGCTTATGTTGATGAGCTGAGCCTGCCCTTTCTGGCCGACGCTGAGATTGATTTTGTCACCGACAAAATGGGTTCACAGCTGACACTGAAAGCGCCCAATGCCAAAGTACGCAAAGTGTCAGACGATGCGCCACTGATGGAGCGCGTGGATTATATGATTCAGACCCAGGTCAACCCTCAGCTTGCCGGTCACGGCGGCCATGTGTCCCTGTCTGAAATCACTGAAGATGGCGTTGCTATTTTGCAGTTCGGCGGCGGCTGTAACGGCTGCTCAATGGTGGATGTGACCCTCAAAGAAGGGATTGAAAAGCAGCTGCTGGCCGAGTTTGAAGGCGAGCTGAAAGGTGTTCGCGACGTGACTGAACACGCCCGCGGTGATCATTCTTACTACTGATTTATGCCCGTGCGGGATCTCATCCCTACTCTCGCGCACCGGGTAAATCACATAAAAAAAGCCGCTTTCGCGGCTTTTTTCATTCTTGTCTGTGCTTAATGCCTATCAGGATAATCAGGCTTTCGTGCGATTATTCGGCTAGGTATTGTGCGATATCAGGCTTTTAAAACGGTGATAGTCACAGCGCGTCGGCCCCAGTTTTTAGCAGCCCGGACATCACGGCCCATGTAGATATCAATTTTCTTTGACCAGCGGTGATGCATCTTATCCAGCACCACATACTCACCAGGCAGGCCTGAGATTTTTACTTTAGAGCCGTGTTTGAGGCCCATTTTCAAAAGGTCTCGAGATACTGCGATTGCCTTCATTCCCGGCTTTAGTCTGTCTCCCCAGGCAGCAATTGACGGGCTGCTGTCGGTCTGGGCTGGCACGGAATTATACGCCGTTGCCGTCACTCGAACTTTGGCTCCCGGAGCCACTGCACTAGCATTAAAACACCACAGTAAACCCATAAAAAGCAATAAAAAAACACCGATTTTTTGTTTCATTTTCAACCTGCTCAACTCCAAAACAGGTCATATTTTAAACACTATCAATAAGAAAGGACAGGGTTATTGGCCCGTGTAGGTTTATTGAACAGCATAAAATATGATAACTATTTGTTAGAACAGGCCTCTTCAAGAAAAATATTTTTTTGCCATTGATACGCAAAAATAGCCGCTAGCAACAGCCCTCGCATGGCCAGAAAACCTAACATCGCCGCCCACAACGCATGATTGCCAAACTGGCTAAACAACTGCCATATCAGGAAGAAACTACAGGTCGCGATAAACATGCTGTTGCGCATTTCTTTGCCTCGGGTCGCGCCGATAAAAATGCCATCCAACAGAAAGCACCACATCGCCACCAGAGGCACGGCAGCCAGCCAGGGCAGATAACGACTTGCTTCGCGCTGCACCGCTGGGATATCCGAGATCAGGGCAATAATCGCATCCCCGAACAGCGTGAAGGCCAGTGTCATCAGCAAAGCAATCACTACACTCCACAAAGTGGTGCTGATCAGCGTCCTGCTCAGGGCTTCGCGGTTTCTGGCGCCTATGGCTTTGCCCACCATAGCTTCCATGGCATAGGCAAAGCCGTCCATACCGTAAGACACCAGCATCAGGAAACTCATCAGCACCGCATTGGCCGCCACCACGTTATCCCCCAGGCTGGCCCCCTGAAACGTCATGAAACTGAAAGCCAGCTGCAGGCACAAGCTGCGCAGGAAGATATCCCGGTTCAGGCGTAATAAGCGGACTATTCCTTGTCCGACTTTATTGAGCTGGCTACGCCAGGGCGGCAAATTCAGGGTTTTCCACTGACAGGCAACAAAATACAGCCCCAGTACCATGCCGCTGTATTCAGCGATCACAGAGGCGGCGGCCGCACCGGCCACCTGCCAGCCCAGTCCCAGCACAAACAGGACATCGAGCAGGATATTAATGCTGTTGGTGATGATCAGCAGCCACATCGGCAGCCGGGCATTCTGACTGCCCAGCAGCCAGCCCATGATGACAAAATTAGCCAGGGCCGCCGGCGCCCCCCAGATACGAATCGAGTAATACTGATCCGCATAGGTTTTTACAGCATCGCTGGCGTCGCTGACGGAAAATACCGCATCCGCTATCAGGCCATGGCTGAGGATAAGAAGCGCCGCCAGCCCCCAGGCCAGGGCTATCCCCTGCAGTAGTACAGTCGCCTGCGAAGACTTGTTACTTGCGCCGTACGCCTGCGCGCACAGCCCTGTTGTTGCCATACGCAAAAAACCGAGCAACCAGAAGGTCACGCTGATCATGGTGCCGCCGACAGCCACGCCACCCAGATACCAGGCATGCTCAAGATGGCCGATCACAGCCGCATCCACCAGCCCCAGCAAAGGGACAGTGATGTTGGACAGCACCATAGGAAGCGCCAGGGCAAAGACCTGGCGGTGGAGGGAGATATCTTTTAATGCGGCCAGCACAGTTCCAACCTTATGATTCACACGCTTAAGCCGCACAGTGTAACAGCAGGATCCATGACTGCCAGCTGTTAGCATAAATCTGCCTGTGTTAGGCCAGCAGTATTCCCAGCCAGTGGTCAGCCAGTAACACTACAAACAGTCCCAGCAGGTGCCAGATAGAGAACTTGAACGTGGCCCAGGCATGGCCAGGTTCATCGGCAAACTTGAGCTTAACCGCGTACCCGACAAAGCCCAGATTCAGCACCAGACTGCCCGCCAGATACAGCGCACCACTCATGCCTGTCAGCCAGGGCAACAGACCGATCAGCGTCAGAATCAGAGTATAGAGCAGTACCATGGTCTTGGTGAAGGCAATCCCGTGCGTCACCGGCAGCATAGGAATATCGGCTTTGGCATAATCATCGCGGCGATGTATCGCCAGCGCCCAGAAATGCGGTGGTGTCCAGGCGAACACCAGCATCACCAGCAACAGCGCATGAGGATCAAACTGGCCGGTTACTGCCGCCCAGCCAAGCAATGGCGGCGCGGCGCCGGCCAGACCACCGATAACAATATTCTGCGGCGTCGCGTGCTTTAACCACAGGGTATACACCAGTGCGTAACCCACCAGACTGGCCAGCGTCAGCCAGGCGGTCAGCGGATTCAGCTGCCACAGCAAGGCAAAGCCCACTATCATCAGCACAGTGGCAAAAATCACCGCATTGACAGTCGGCACCCGCCCACGCGCCAAGGGCCTGTGATGAGTGCGGGCCATCTTGGCGTCTAATTGCCGATCAAGCACGTGATTAAAGGCCGCCGCAGACGCCGACTGCAAGCCGATCCCCAGCAAACCCAGCACTACGGCTTTGACGGGCGGGATCCCCGGGACTGCCAGACACATGCCCACCAGCGCCGTCAGCAGTAACATCGCCACGACTTTTGGCTTGGTCATCATCAGATAATCGCGCCCCAGCTGTTGCCAGCTTCGGCCTGAATACGCTATCTGGCGTTGTTCCAGTGACTGTGATTTCGCCATGTCGCCTACCTCCCTGAATTAGCCTGACTTGGGTGTCATTCGGCCAAAATGCGTTTGCCTTCCATGTGTTCCTGCCTGCACCTGAATCAGTGCATGGCGGACCGTTTTCACTCGCGGTATAGAAGCAGCCCGGCTGACATTCACCGCAGCCCGAGCCATAAACAACGCCCAGTTCGCCGCCAGTACGCTGAGCAGTAAACCTAATCCCCCCAGGTTATGCGCCACAGCCACTGGCAGTGGCAGGCTGGCCAGTACATTCGTCACGCCCAGCGCGATCTGCACAGAGAGCAGCGCCAGTATCAGCGCGGCGTAGCGCCGCCAGCCGATATGCCACAGCCGCCAGGCAAGCAGCAGGATCACCAGGGTGGTCAGCATGGCGCCGATACGGTGCGCGGCATGAATAGACACCCGCTGGTCAAAATTGAGCACGCCATACTGATAAGTTTGAAAACCCGGCTGCCAGGGCTCAAACGCCCTGATATCAAATTTACTTACCCAGTCCACTTCGCAAACAGGCAGCTGAGTGCAGACCACAGCGGCATAGTTGGCTGCCGTCCAGCCGCCCAGTGCAATCTGCACTGCCACCACTATCAGCCCGGCTACGGCTAAGCGCCGGACACTGACTAACGCAGGAGAGGAAGCAACCGCTGTCGCAGGCCGCTTTCTGTGTCTCAGCAGCATCCGCAACCAGAGCACCAGTAACAGGCTGGCTGTGGTAAAGCCGCCCAGCAGGTGACCCATCACTATCACCGGCTTGAGCGACATGGTCACGGTCCACATACCCAGCAACGCCTGAAACACCACCAGCCCCAGCAACACCAGAGGTAAGCGGCGTGGTCTGTCACCACGGCGACGGGCCAGGACATTCAAAGCGACTATCAGCAACCCGAGCGCACCGGCCATGTAACGATGGATCATTTCATTCCAGGCTTTATGCACTTCCACCGGGTGATCCGGAAAAGCCTGTTGAGCCAGTGCATGCTGATCGTCAGTTTTGGGAACTGTCATGAAACCATAGCAGCCGGGCCAGTCCGGGCAGCCAAGCCCGGCTTCTGTCAGCCGGGTATACGCCCCCAGGGCTATCACAGCAACGGATAATAAGAGAGTCAGTCCAACCAGCCAGGTAAAGCGCCGGTCGGCCTGCCGGTAACGGGAAGAAGCCATTGATAACATCGCCACTCCTTAGCGCATGCGGTTTGCAACATCAGCCTATTTTGGAAACCTTGAGTAAACGTTTGAGATCCCTCAGCATGTCCTTACCCTGAGCCAGCACCTGCGTCTGCCCTTCCACCAGAGGATAAGCCAGCATGACGTTGCCCTGCGGATCTGAGATATAAATGGCCTGGGCACCGAATTCCAACGCACGGATCTGAGCAAGGACAGGCTCCGGTGCGGCCAGTACTGTACTGCCGCCGGCCTGCACATGCTCTGCAGCAGGCAAGCCTGTATCCCCCTGACCTGAGATCAGCACCAGGCTGGCAATACGCTCCTGTTCGGCGCCCATGGCCTGAGGCACCTGACGCAAATTAAACAAGGCGCCCTGACAGCGGGTATCACACTCTGCCGGCAGCAGATACACCAACTGCCATTTGCCACGCATCCCCAGCCAGTCGGTCACCACAGGCTGCTCCAGTAACTGTCCCCGATTGATGGCTCCCCCCTGATACCAGTGGTTGTCCAGCACCAGCTTGGCCACCACCACAGGCAGCACAAACAACAGTAACAACAACACTAAATTGATGTGTTTTCTCATCCCTGACTCCTGTTTCTCAGTACCTACTGCGTTCTCAGTGCGTACTGCGTTTCAGCCACCACCAGGCCAGCCCGGCGACGGCCAGCGCCAGCAGAAACCACTGCACGGCATAGGCATAATGCTTTTCCGGCCCCATCACTACGGCCTGCCAGTTCTGCTTGAGCGCCAGTGGGTCATCCGCCGCTATCTGTATGACCCAGTCAGGCAAGGGCAATCCCGTTGCACCTGCCAGTTCTGCTGGCTTGATATTTTGCACCCGCCTTGGCCAGCCACTTTCTGTCCCTGCCTCGCTCAGTTCAGGAAGCTGAGTTGAGGGTGCAATCATGCCCGTCAGCATGACCTGGCCATGAAATTCGGGTAACACAGGCAGCTCATCCCGGTATTGCGGTGCAGGCAACCAGCCTAAATTCACCAGTACCCAGGCGCCGTTTTCCGTCCGGAACGGGTAAAACAGGTGATAACCCGGCCGGCCGCGATCCAGCTGGTTATCCAGTAAAATCGCTTTGCTGTGATCATATTCGCCGCTTAACCTGACCCGGTACCACAAAGGATCATCCGGCAGGCTGGCGACACTGTAGAACGTCTGCTCTCCCCTGAGCTTCAGCGCTGCTGTCAGCGTTTCTTTTTCCTGTCCCCGTGAGATCTGCCACATTCCCAGCTTGACCAACACCGACAGGACCACCAAAGTAAAAAGAATAAAACCTGTCCGTCTCATCGCGTCCTGTGCCTCATCCCTGACGCCCTGATTCAGCCAACCACGGAGCTATCATGTTGCTGAAAATCCTGATTGTCTGCCTGCTGTTCTTTATCTTGTTTAACTTATTCCGTGCCTTGCCAGTGATGCTGAAAGGCAAGCAAAGCAAACCTATGTCTCACTACCTTGGCCGGCGCGTGCTGTTTTCTGTCCTGCTGTTTGCCCTGTTGTTGCTGGCACTGGCAACGGGTCTTATCGAGCCGCATCCCCGGCCGTTCTGATGCCCTCTGGCATCAGAGAATATAGACAAAGACAAACAACCCCAGCCACACCACGTCAACGAAGTGCCAGTACCAGGCTCCGGCCTGAAAGGCAAAATGGTGCTCTGGTGAAAAGTGCCCTTTCAACACCCTAAGCCAGACGATAAAGAGAATAAGAGTACCCAGAGTCACGTGCAGGCCGTGAAAGCCGGTCAGCATAAAGAAGGTATTGCCGTAGACCCCGGCATCTAACGTCAGATCCATGTCTTGATAGGCATGGATATATTCGACACCCTGCAGGTACACGAACAAGCTACCCAGCAGCACAGTTAACAGCAGATAAAGGGTCAGGCGCGGGCGGTTGCCTTTTTCCAGCGCCACATGGGCAAAGTGTACCGTCACAGAAGAGGTCAGCAGAATTAAGGTATTGTAGAGCGGCAGACCAAGCGGTCCCATGGCCTGGGTTTCCGTACCGCCAGGTGTCATGATCAACGGCCACTGTGCGACAAACTCCGGCCACAGCACTTCGTGTGTCATGGCGTTATTACTCGCCCCACCCAGCCAGGGCACGGCTATCATCCGGGCGTAAAACAGCGCCCCGAAAAAGGCGGCAAAAAACATCACTTCTGAGAAAATGAACCAGCTCATGCCCTGACGAAAGGAGCGGTCCATCTGTGAGCTGTACAGGCCGGTCATTGATTCGCGGATCACATCGCGGAACCAGCCCACCAGCATGATCAGCAGCAAACCCACCCCGCTCATCAAAATCCAGGGACCATTGCCGCCGAACAGTCCACCGACGGTGGCACCGGCGCCCATGGCTATCAAAAATAACGCCACTGCACCCACTATCGGCCAGGCGCTGGCCGCCGGCACATAATAATGCTCATGGGAAGGCTTCAGGGACTGTTCATGTTCTGTGTACGGATTCGCCATGGTCGACCTCATTGCGTTTGCGCCGCAGGTTCCGGCTGAGCGTTAAACAAGGTATAAGCCAGTGTCAGTGTATTGATATCCTCAGGCAGTTTGGGATCAATATAGAAGAGCAAAGGCAGCTCTGCTGACGCTCCGGCAGCCAGTGGCTGACGGTTAAAGCAAAAACATTCAATCTTGTTAAAATACTGCGCCCCCAGCCCCGGAGAAACGGACGGTACCGCCTGGCCCACTGTGGCGGTCTGAGTCAGGTTCTGGGCCGAATACAGCACTTTGTAGGTTTCGCCCGGATGCACCACCAGCTTGGTCACTTCCGGTTCGAATCGCCAGGCCATGCCGGGATTGATATAGGCCATAAATTCCACAGTAACGGTTCGCTTGTCGTCTACCTGTTCACTGGCAATGGCGGCCTGGTTGGATGTTTTGCCATTGATGCCAGTAACTTCACAAAACACGTCATAGAGAGGCACCAGCGCAAAGGCGAAGCCAAACATCCCCAGTGACAGTAAAATCAGGCTCAGTAACGACTTCTTCTTACCTTTTTCCTTATCGGTGTCAGCCATATCGCCCCCTTAGTCCACCTTAGGTGGCGTGGAGAAAGTATGATGAGGCGCCGGAGAAGGTACTGTCCATTCCAGCCCTTCAGCGCCATCCCAGGGTTTCGCGCCTGCCGGTTCCCCGCCACGCACACACTTCACGACGACCGCCAGGAAAATCAGCTGCGACAGACCAAACAGAAAGCCGCCAATACTGACGATGGCGTTCACATCGGCAAATTGCAGCGCATAATCCGGAATGCGGCGCGGCATGCCTGCCAGTCCCAGGAAATGCATAGGGAAGAACAGAATATTGACGGAAATCACTGAGCACCAGAAATGCCATTTCGCCAGGCGTTCATCGAACATATGCCCCGTCCATTTAGGCAGCCAGTAATAAGCCGCGGCCATGATGGAGAAGATCGCGCCAGACACCAGTACGTAGTGGAAATGAGCCACCACAAAATAGGTATCGTGATACTGGAAATCTGCCGGGGTGATTGCCAGCATCAGGCCGGAGAACCCGCCTATGGTAAAGAGGACAATAAAGGCGATGGCAAACAGCATAGGCACTTCAAAGGTCAGTGAACCTCGCCACATGGTAGCCACCCAGTTAAACACTTTTACCCCGGTCGGCACGGATATCAGCATGGTGCAGTACATGAAAAACAGCTCGGCAGCCACCGGCATCCCTGTGGTAAACATATGGTGTGCCCACACCAGGAAACTCAAACCGGCAATAGACGCCGTTGCGTATACCATGGAACTGTAGCCAAACAGCCTTTTGCGCGAAAACGCCGGAATAATCGCGGAAACAATACCGAAACTCGGCAAAATCATGATGTACACTTCCGGGTGACCGAAGAACCAGAAGATATGCTGGAACATCACAGGATCCCCGCCACCGGCGGCATCAAAGAAACTGGTGCCGAAGTATTTGTCAGTCAGTACCATAGTGACCGCTCCCGCCAGCACCGGCATCACAGCAATCAGCAGAAACGCCGTGATCAACCAGGTCCAGACAAACAGCGGCATTTTCATGTACGTCATGCCAGGCGCACGCAAGTTCATGATAGTGACTATGACGTTGATAGCCCCCATGATGGAACTGATACCCATGATATGAATAGAGAAGACAAACAGGCCAGTACTCTGCGGACTGTAAGTCGTCGAGAGCGGCGCATAGAACGTCCAGCCAAAGTTCGGGCCGCCGCCTTCCATAAACAGCGACCCCAGCAGCATGGCGAAGGCAAACGGCAGAATCCAGAAGCTCCAGTTATTCATCCGCGGCAGCGCCATGTCCGGCGCCCCTATCATCAGTGGCACCATCCAGTTAGCCAGCCCGGTAAACGCAGGCATCACGGCACCAAAGACCATGATCAGACCGTGCACTGTGGTCATCTGATTAAAAAAGTTAGGATCCACCAGTTGCAAGCCAGGCTGGAACAATTCTGCCCGGATCACCATCGCCATCGCCCCACCGACCAGGAACATAGTGAAGCTGAAAATCAGGTACAGGCTCCCGATATCCTTATGGTTAGTAGTAAACAGCCAGCGCTTGATACCACTTTGATGATGATGTGTATCATGCTCCGTATGACTGGCCTCTTCCACTGCCTGTTCACGCATCATGTCCGTCATGCCCTGTTACTCCCTAAAGCTGTTCGCCCTTAAGAATTGCCTGTACTTCTGCTGCCTGAACCATATCGCCGGTATTGTTACCCCAGGCATTACGCTCATAGGTAATCACAGATGCCAGCTCCTTCAGGCTCAGTTGCGGGCCGAACGCCTGCATTGCCGTACCGTTACGTCCGTGGACCACAATGCTGATGTGTTCCAGTTTTTTAGCCGGATCAACCGAAATCCCTGTTCCGGCCAGTGCCGGAAACGCGCCCGGCAAACCCTGACCATTGGCCTGGTGACACACAGCACAGCGGGTGTTATAGACTGTCTCGCCCATCGCCATCAGCTCATCCATGGGCATTTGCATATCCAGCAGACGCAGCTCTTCAGCTTTCGCCTCCCGCTGGGCGGTTTTGGTGACTTGCAGCCATTCCTCAAAATCGGCCTGCGGCTTGGCTATTACCACAATCGGCATAAAACCGTGATCCTTGCCGCACAGCTCAGCACATTGCCCGCGGTAGATACCCGGCTTATCAATCTTGGTCCAGGCTTCGTTAATGAAACCAGGATTGGCGTCTTTCTTGACGGCAAACGCGGGCACCCACCAGGAATGAATCACATCCTGTGAGGTCATCAGAAAGCGGATTTTCTGCCCGACAGGCACCACCAGCGGATGATCCACTTCCAGCAGGTAGTTATCGCGCTTTTGCCGTTCATTGTTAATTTGCGCCTGAGAGGTGGCTAAGTTGGAGTAAAACTCAACATCTTCGCCGAAATAGCGATAATGCCACTTCCACTGTGAACCGGTTATCTGAATAGTGATATCCGATTGCGAGGTATCTTCCATCGCCAGCAGGGTTTTGGTCGCCGGAATGGCCATTACGATCAGAATGACAAAAGGAATCAGGGTCCAGAGCAGTTCAACCCGGGTACTTTCATGAAAGGAAGCCGCCACAGCACCCCGCGACTTTCTGTGATGAATAATGGCCCAGAACATCACGCCGAATACCACGATACCAATCGCGACACAGATATAAAAAATCGTCATGTGCAGTGAATAGACCTGCTGACTGACCCCGGTAACCCCCTGGGTCATATTCAGCGGCATCGACTGGGTTTCTGCCCATGCAGGCAAACTCAACAAGCCCAACAATCCATAAAACAATGGCCGCATCATTCCGTGGCTCCCTCCCTCAGTCACCCTGACAGTCAAGTGTCAGCGAACGTCCCGCGCCGGAGACAGCAAACACCTGTCTCAGCCAGGATTCCCTCTAATCAGCGCAAAATAGCTATAACAGCTTGTTTACATTTAACTTAGGACAGATTTGCCAGAATGAACAAAATTTTGAGTAAGAAATAGTCAACGCCCACAAGAAATGGGCGCTGGTAGACATAAGCGGGCAGAATGAGAAAAGGTCGGGCTTAAAAACGAAGGTGCGACACCACAGGTGTCAATCTGTGACCGAACGAAGGTAAGTGCGACAGCCAACGCTGCCAGGGGCGCCAGCGCGGACAAGGCACAGTGAGTGGCGAGTGGCTGGATACTTGCTCTGCCCAGGGCAGCCATTGCAGCAACTGGCGGACAGGATCTTCAAAACCATGAGCATAATCCTGTGTCCCTAATTTATGGCCCAGACCGCTGTCACAGCGATCGCCGGCCAGCACGAGGCACAATTCCAGTTGATTGAAATGACAACCAATCCGCTGGACAAATTTCGCCACTTCCTGCGCAGAAATCTGCAACAACGCCTGATCACAAACCAACATAACAGGTGAAGAAAAAGCGGTTGGCAGCTGAGATAACCAGTTCAGATCCGTTACAGAGCCCGGCCGCATCCGATACCGCTCACTGGCGTGAAACAACTTTTGCCGCCACAGCAGGTTCTCATTGCAGTCCAGCTCCAGCCAGCGGCACCGGCCATTATCCAGCCGGTAGAAGCGGGTATCCAGCCCTGCTCCGACATTGATGACATGGCCATTAGGAAAACGGCGCAGAAAATGCTGTACCCGCTGATCCACCAACAGGGTCAAGGTCGCGTGCAGCAACTGGTGTTGATCAACATTACCGGCCAGGCAATCGGGGGCCAGATGACACTGCCGGCAAGCCGCTGCGGCTAAGGGGTCATAAATCAAACCACCGTCAGCCAGACTCTCGCGACTACGCAGCCAGAGCGGCTGCAAGAGTGCAGCCGGAATATGATAGCGGGCAGATTTAGTCATTGTCGTCATCGTCTACAAGGTGATACCTTGATGATAATGACTATCATTAACTATTGCAAAGAAATCGTCGGTTCTTTACACGCAATCAGACCTCAGCCCCAGTCGCCGTTACGGATAACACCCACGGCAATGCCTTCAATGGTCAGGTGCTGCTGGGTCAGATCCACCACAATCGGTGCAAACGCCTCGTTTTCGGCATGCAAATACACCTGAGACCCTTTCTTTTCAAGACGCTTAACCGTCACATCATCATCAACACGGGCAACAACCACCTGGCCGTTACGGACATCCTGGGTTTTATGCACCGCCAGCAAATCGCCATCCATAATCCCTATGTCTTTCATGCTCATGCCATTGACACGCAGCAGGAAATCAGCCTGCGGCTTAAACATTGACGGGTCAACATCGTAATGGGTTTCAACATGTTCCTGAGCCAGAATCGGCTCACCGGCGGCAACACGCCCGATGAGCGGCAGACCACGTTCCTGTGCATCCTCGTCATTCACCAGCAGGCGAATACCGCGTGATGCACCCGGTACGATTTCAATCACCTGCTTACGGGCCAGCGCTTTTAAATGTTCCTCTGCCGCGTTGGCAGATCGGAACCCCAGTTCACGGGCAATTTCCGCCCGAGTCGGCGGCATGCCGGCGACTTCAATTTTTGCTTTGATCAAATCAAAGACTTCTTGTTGGCGTGGCGTTAACGGCTTCATGACATACCCTGTCTTTTTATACAGTTCACTGTGAGTATATCCAGTGTTCATTGTTTTGAAAAGACTATATTCAATGAAATGCTGGCTTGGCTGACCCTGCCACAACGCCAGCGAACAAAATTTTACTCTTTGCTATCCTGTATCGTATTTTTCGCAGCAATACCCGGCGCGTTTTCTGCTATCCTTGCCACGCATTAAGATTTCGAGGCTAGTTATAAACATGTCAAGTTGGCAGAAATTTTCGCAAAGTCTTCTGAATTTGCCGCTTTCTTTACTGGTTAAGACCCGTACAATCCCGTCCGATCCTGTTTCTGAACTGGAACTGGATCTCGACCGCCCTATTATCTACACCTTGCCTTTCAGCTCGCAGACCGATCTGCTGACCCTGAGTGCAGCGACCCAGGCCGTCGGGCTGCCCGATCCGCTGGAGCCTGTTGTCATCAATGGCCAGATGTTCCCCCGCTATGTCTTCGTCGCCAACAGCCCGAGTATTTTCGGCAGTGACGGCCAGCTACCGGCCAAATCCTTAACCCTGTTTACCGATTTGCTGGCGGCCCATAAAGCCGATCCACAACTGGATGTTCAACTGCTGCCCGCTTCGATACTGTGGGGCCGCAAACCCGGCACTGAAGGTGAGCAAAAACCGATACTGAAAGCCTTAAATGGTCCGGAAAAATGCTTCGCCGTACTGGCGCAGGGCCGGGATTGTATGGTCCGCCTCAGCCCGACCATGTCGTTACGCTTTATGGCCGACAAGCACGGGACAGATAACGCCATTGCCAATAAGCTGGCCCGGGTGGCTAAGATCCATTTCTCCCGCCAGAAGCTGGCGGCTGCCGGCCCTCGTCTGCCGCAGCGTCAGGCACTGTTTAACCGCCTGCTGGCCTCCAAAGCGATAGAAAAAGTGGTCCGCGAGGAAGCGGAAAGCCGCGATGTGCCTTTAGAAAAAGTGCGCAAAGAAGCCATTGATATGATGGAAGAAATTGCGGCCGATTTTTCCTACAGCCTGGTTCGTCACGGTGACCGTTTCCTGAGCTGGTTGTGGAACCGTCTTTATAAAGGGATCAATGTCAGCAATGCCCAGCGGGTCCGCCAATTAGCGCAGGACGGCCATGAAATTGTCTATGTCCCCTGTCACCGCAGTCATATGGATTACCTGCTGCTGTCTTACGTGCTCTATCAGGAAGGCATGGTACCACCACACATTGCGGCAGGTATTAACCTGAACTTTTTCCCGGCCGGGCCGATTTTCCGCCGCGGCGGCGCGTTCTTTATCCGCCGCAGCTTTAAAGGCAACCGCCTCTATTCAACAGTATTTCGCGAATATCTCGGTGAGCTGTTTGCCAAAGGTTACTCGGTGGAATATTTCAGTGAAGGCGGCCGCTCCCGTACCGGTCGCTTGCTGGCACCGAAAACCGGCATGCTGTCGATGACTATTCAGGCCATGCTGCGCGGCCTCAACCGCCCGGTCACTCTGGTGCCTGTGTATATTGGTTACGAGCACGTGATGGAAGTGGCCACTTACGCCAAAGAGCTGCGTGGCAAGCGAAAAGAAAAAGAAAGCTTGGGTCAGGTATTGCGCACCCTGCGTAAATTGCGCAATTTCGGACAGGGTTACGTCAACTTCGGTGAGCCTATCCCGCTGAATCAGTACCTGAACGAGCAGGTGCCAGACTGGCGTCAGCATATCGACCCGATTGAACCTGCCCGCCCGCAGTGGCTCAACCCTGTGGTCAACAACCTGGCCGATAAGATGATGACCCACATCAACGATGCAGCAGCAACCAACGGCCTGACTCTCTGTGCGCTGGCATTGCTGGCCTCTCGCCAGCGCGCACTGAGCCGTGAAGAGCTGGAGCAACAGATTGACTGTTACCTTCAGCTGCTCCATAACACGCCGTATTCGTCGGACTGTACTCAGCCGTCAGACACAGCGGCTGAGCTGGTTGAGAATGCCATCAGCATGGATAAGTTCATGGTTGAGCGTGACAGCCTGGGAGAGATAGTGTCGCTGGATCGGCAGCAGTCACTGCTGATGACCTATTACCGCAATAACATCATCCACCTGTTTGCGCTGCCTTCGCTGATAGCCCACATAGTCGTTTCACACCAGCGCCTGAGCCGGGCCGAAATGCATCGTCAGATCAGCCTGCTGTATCCGTTTTTGAAGGCCGAGCTGTACCTGCGGTTTGACTGGGCGGACTTACCGGAAGCGCTTGATGCCCTGATTGATGAGCTGATCCGGCAGCGGCTGATCCTGAGTGACGGCAATGAGTTGTCGCTTAACAGTGTCCGTATCGGCCCGCTTCAGTTACTGGGCAATACCATTACCGAAACCTTGCAGCGCTACGCCATTGCCCTGACGCTGCTGCGCAGTGAACCTCAGCTGATGAAGAGCGATCTGGAACAGCAAAGCCAGATGATGGCACAGCGCCTAAGCCGTCTTCACGGTATTAATGCGCCTGAATTCTTCGATAAGGGCGTCTTCTCTGCGATGGTCAAAACCCTGCGTCAGGAAGGCTATCTGAATCAGGACAACCATGCGGTCTCACGTCCGGTGGCCACCCTGGCCGATTTACTGGCCGATTTGGTTTCTCCGGAAGTGAAGCTGACCATTCAGGCAGTCATGAACCGGGAAGAGAAAAAAGAGCCGGGGCCGGATTCAGCGGATAAATAGTCCACCCGCTTAAAACAGCAAACGCCCGCTAGATGCGGGCGTTTTTACAACCGGAGCGGAATCATCACCTCAGAGCATTAAGCCAGCGGCCATACCCAGCCACACCAGCATCCCCACATAGTTATTGTTGAGAAAAGCCTTAAAACAGGGTTCGCGCTCCCTGCCGCGAATCAGCATCTGCTGATAAACAAACAGCGCCGCCGCACCCAGCAGACTCCAGTAGTACAGCTGAGATAACCCCATCTGCATACCCACCACAATCAGTAGCCCTAATGTGCCCAGCTGCAGCAGGCCGATAATGCGCTTGTCATTGCGGCCAAACAGAATGGCGGTGGATTTGATGCCGATTTTTAAATCATCATCCCTGTCGACCATGGCGTACTGGGTATCATAGGCAATGGTCCAGAGTATATTGGCGACAAACAGCATCCAGGCCACAGGCGGTAAAGCGCCAGACTGCGCGGCATACGCCATTGGAATGGCCCAGCCGAAGGCCATGCCCAGCACCAGCTGCGGCAGATGGGTATAGCGCTTCATAAACGGATAAGCCGCCGCCAGCAGCAGACCAACTACAGACAGCTGGATAGTCAGAGTATTCATGGTCAGTACTAACGCAAATGACACTAACGCCAACAAGGCAAAAAAGCCCAGCGCTTCGCGCTCGCTGATCAAACCGGAAGGCAGAGGACGCTGCGCGGTACGCTTCACATGGCCGTCAAAATGCCGGTCTGCGTAATCATTGATGACACAGCCCGCCGCCCGCATCGAAAAAACCCCGAGCACGAACACCGCCAGCACCTTGAAATCCGGCATGCCATCCGCGGCCAGAAACAAGGCCCACAAGGTTGGCCACATCAATAACAAACTGCCAATCGGGCGATCCATACGCGCTAACTGCCAGAATGCCCTTGCCTTGGTCATCTCCAAACCTTCACTCTCCTACTTTTGTGCGTAATGGGCGGCTTTCTCGCTGCCCGATACCGCCGGTAATGTGCCGCTGAATAGCGCTGTTATCCTGATAAACCGGAGCGGGTGCCAGAAACAGCTCAGCCACCAGCATCGGCTTTTCCTTTACCCACAGGCGAGAGCGACGCGCCCACAATACATCGTCATTAACAGTAAGGCGGGCCAGCTGCAGGGCGTCACGGCGCGCACTCTGATCGGTAAACACCCGGTAACCCAGGGGCGACTCTCCCAGCCGGGCAATGTCCTGCTCTTCACCCGTCATGGTCGGCACAGGGATCAGCGTACGGCCAAACACCCAGGGCACACCGTCGCCATGTAAGAGTACGATACGCTCCAGGCAATCCACTGGCCCCAGCATCGCCTTCTCATCAGGCTGTAAGCTGCTGGCTTTGATCGGCTCCTGCGCCAGCAGAAGCACACTGAACTGATGACAATAACGGGCAAAACGGCGTGACAACGAGCCATTTTCCTGCAACCAGCTTTGCAGTTGCGGCTGATTGAGGTGTATGTTTTCTGTCAGTTGCCAGTCGGCATTGTCCAGAGCGGACTGATATATCTGCTTGAATTTCGACATCTTCCCAATTCAATTCCTAGAAAGGGTGATAGAATGTGGCCAATTGATAACACTGAATGATGCCCTATTGTAGCAAGCCGTCACGGACAGGAATATCATTCCTCGCCAAAGTAGGCACTTGGGTAACAGATTTTTCCCTGATACAGATGGATAGCAAGATGAAATCTCTACTCCTGACATTGGCGATGGTGCTGATTACCCTGACTCAGCCTGCGCTGGCACAATCTGCGCCGGCAAAGACCCCTGAATACAGTTATTTCACCCTGACGCCGGATATCACCACTAACTATATCACCCAAAGTAAAAAGCTGGGTTATCTGCGCCTGCAGATCGATCTCATGGTCTCCGACCCGGACTATATCCCTCTGGTTGAACACCATGCGCCGCTTATCCGTGACGCCATTATCCAAATCATTGGCGAACAGCCGGAAGTGAAAATCAAGTCTCTGGCCGGTCGCGAAGCCATACGCCAGCAATGCCTGGACAAAGTGAATGACCTGCTGATAGCAGAGACCAACCAAAAGCTATTAACTGAGCTGCTGTTCACCAAATATCTGTACCAGTAACCCCAGCAAAACACTCAACACCGCCATAACCTGTGGTTTAGAGGTTACAAAAAAAGCGCCCGGTGGGCGCTTTGGTCTTTTTCCCGTATTTCATTACAGTGTATCAGGCTGCAGCATGCGCCTTGGCATGTTGCGAAGCAATATACTCTGCCACCGCCTGTTGCTGCTCACTACTCAGATACAGCCCCAGTTTGCTGCGCCGCCACAGAGCATCGTCTGCGCTGACAACGAACTCACGGCTCATCAGGTAATCGAGTTCTCTGGCGTAAAAACCTTCGCCAAAATGCTGCCCCATTTCCGCTTCGCTGCTGACACCTTCCAGTATCCGCCAGCTCATTATCCCGTAATTCGTTGCCATGCGATCTGCGGTAAATGTGCTCATCCAGCTAAAACGGTGGCGTAGATCAGCACTGAGACGCTCACGGTCAAAATCCGCCTCGCCGCCGGGCAGGCAGGCTTGCGCCGTCCAGGCCGGTCCCATGTCCGGGAAGAAAGGTGCCAGCTTGCGCAGTGCCGATTCCGCCAGCTTGCGATAGGTGGTCAGCTTACCGCCAAACACAGACAGCAAGGGCGGCTGAGAGCCTTCCTGTTCCAGTTCCAGGGTGTAATCACGGGTCACGGCTTGCGGTGAGTCTGATTCATCATCACACAGCGGACGGACACCGGAGTAAGTCCAGACCACATCCTGACGCTGCAGCTTGTGCTTAAAGTGATCGTTGTACACGTTGAGCAGGTAGCGGATTTCGTCGTCATCAATCGCCACCTTACGCGGGTCACCGTGATATTCCACATCTGTGGTACCAACAATGGAGAATCTGTCCAGATACGGAATCACAAATACGATTCGATTATCTTCGTTTTGCAGAATGTAGGCCTGAGGCTCATCGTGCACGCGCGGTACCACTATGTGCGAACCTTTGATCAGGCGAATATTGCGTGGCGACGGGGTATCCAGGCTGGTGTCATAAAAGGTTTTCACCCAAGGGCCGGCCGCGTTCACCAGTGCATGCGAGCGACGGATGAAACGCTCGCCGGTCTGACTATCGAGCACAGTCACTTGCCACAGCTCGCCGTCACGCTCGGCCTTTTCAACACGACAGCGGTTACGGACTTCACCGCCACGGGCCGCAGTTTCCATCGCATTCAAGATAACCAGACGGGCATCATCGACCCAGCAGTCTGAATATTCAAAGCCGCGGGTAATTTCAGGCACCAGGGCGGAATCCGCGCCAAAGCGTAATCCTTCACTGGCTGGCAGCGTGGTGCGTTTTCCTAAGTGATCATACAAAAACAAGCCAGCCCGAATCATCCAGGCAGGACGCAGGTGCGGCCGGTGCGGCAGGCGAAAACGCATTGGCCGGGCAATATGCGGGATCTTGCGCAGCAGAACTTCTCGCTCTGCCAGGGCTTCGCCAACCAGACGAAACTCGTAATGCTCAAGATAGCGCAGACCCCCGTGGATCAGCTTTGAACTGGCAGACGACGTCGCAGATGCAAAATCATCGGCTTCAAACAATGCCACTTTCAATCCGCGACCTGCGGCATCTGCGGCAATACCCGCGCCGTTAATGCCACCCCCTACGACGATAATATCCAGAATCTCATTTGCTGCTGTCATGCCTTTCACCTGTGCCTTAACTGCGCTGCGCTCTTACCGAATGCATTTCCTCTCTGCTTATATTAGGACATGCATTCGAAAGTGTTCACTTTGTATAAATGTTCGATATCGCTCAATATAGCCAATTGGAAAGCGAATATCATCCTTTTTATGCTCGAAAAATGACACTGATATGATCATACGCACAAAAAAAGCTGCCTTATCAGGCAGCTTTCCGAGAATGTGCAGGCAGATTAATGCTCGCCGCGACCGTTATGAGCGAAAACGCTCATAACCAGATCTGTCAGTCGATTATGATTTCGAGATGGGTATCCAGCTCTGCCATCCGCTTGGCCAGCGGCTCTGGTGGTGTTTTATTGGTGAACAGCATATCAATCTGGCTGATATCACCCAGATTCACCATGGCATTGCGGCCGAATTTCGTGTGATCGACACCCAGCATGACACAGCGGCTGTTTTCTATAATGGCTTGTTTTACCCGTACTTCGTGATAATCGAAATCCAGCAGGGAGCCATCGAGATCAATGCCGCTGATCCCTATGATGCCAAAATCCAGACGGAACTGAGAGATGAAATCCAGGGTCGCTTCGCCCACTATGCCGCCGTCACGATTACGCACTTCACCACCGGCCAGAATCACCCGGAAATCATCTTTCCCGGTCAGAATACCGGCCACGTTCAGGTTATTGGTCACGATCCGCAAATCTGAGTGGTCCAGCAAGGCGCGTGCAACCGCTTCCGGCGTGGTTCCTATATCAATGAACAGCGTGGCGCCGTCGGGGATATGCTTGACCATCGCCTGCGCGATACGATCTTTCTCGGCCAGTTGCATCACTTTACGGGTTGTGTAGGAGGTGTTGACCGAGCTGGACGGCACAGTCGCCCCGCCGTGATGGCGCCGGATTTTATTCTCTTCGGCCAGCTCATTGAGATCCCTGCGGATTGTTTGCGGGCTGACGTTAAAACGGGCAACCAGGTCATCGGTACTGACATAGCCCTGAGTTTTCACGAGATCTATGATCTCCTGATGACGTTTGCTTTGCTTCACTGCTGTTACTGCTCCTGATTGACGAAGTTCCAATGACCGTAGTGGCCCGCTTTCCGGGCGTGCTCATCTTACTGGGCAATCGGTCTGGTTACTAGGTAAGTGATCCCACTCCTGGCTGAAACCTTAATGTGCCGAATCCGCCGGCTGTCGCAGATGCGCATCAACAAAGGCCAGCAGACACCCTGAGATCAGCCCGAACAGATGCGCCATATTAGCCACTTCAAATCCCATCACGCCGACGAAACCTAAAACCAGCCAGACCAGCATAAAGACGACATAGCCATTGGGAATAGTGAGGCCCCGCGATGGTGCCAGCCAGCCCAGCCACCACAGGTAGCCCATCAGCGCGTAAACCACCCCGGATAACCCGCCGAAGTTAGGGCCGTGGAACCAGAACTGTGCAAGGCCGGAGACCAGCGCGGAAACGATGAAGACTTCCAGTAACTTGCCGCTGCCGCTGTGCCGCTCAAGCCGTCCGCCCAGCACCCACCACCACAGACAGTTGAATATCACATGCAGTGCGGAGAAATGGATCAGGCTGTGAGACACATAGCGCCAGACTTCCCAGCTGTCTCCCTGCATGGTAGGAAAATGCAGCCAGTAAAAAAGCGGCACCTGCCAGCCCAGCAACCAGCCGCCGTATATGCCGACCGCCAGCACCATCACCAGCAGACAGACAGGACCGGCACCCGATTTCACCATGTCAATCATACTGGGACTGTCATAGCGAAACGACGGTTGCTGACGGCGGTTAGCCACCTGCCAGGAGGCAGCCTGGTATTTCTGATCGTCAGGATGGCGGATAAACTGCTGCCACTCAGCTTCGGTTTCTACCTGGTGCGCTGGGTCAGACAACCAAATGGCAAACTGGCCGCCGGGTTCAGCGGCCAGGGTAAGTTCAATACCACGGGAGGCCATATAATCTATAAAGGCCTGTGCCATTCGGGGGTTATTGAGCACGGCGATGCGCTGCATCTCAGACTCCCTGTTGAAATTTGTGCGCCGCAGGCGTCGCTGACAAGCGCAGGATGATCATCTGGCTGAATTACTGCTCAACACACGGATAAGCCTGACGGCGCCACGCTTCAAAGCCGCCGTCCATGCTGTACACGGTTTCATACCCCTGATTAATCAGATACTGGGCAGCCCCCTGAGAGCTGATCCCATGGTAGCACATCACGATCACCGGCTGCTCGAAGTCAACGTCATCCATAAAACTGACCATAGAGTCATTGGTCAGGTGAAAAGCAGACGCCGGATGAGATAAAGCGTGGGATTGAGGATCGCGAATATCGACCAGTACCGCCTTAGTGTCGGACTGTTGTAATAATGCGTACGCTTGCTCAACCGAAATATGTTCAAACTGCTCCATGATGACCTCATTCTGTAATTATCAACCGGGGTGCCAGCATCTGGTTGCGCTAATCCCCCTCATCACACGATCTTACGCGACATGCTATCGACGCGAAAACCAGCAATGGTGGACCCAAGGGATCCTGGCGCATTCAGCACGGTATCCCCTACTCATTCAATGCCAGCCAGTATACTCAGTTACTCACAGCTTTGAAAAAAAACTGGCTGCCTTTTGCGTGCGGGCTTTGCCGAATATCCTTACAGGATCGAGAGTTAGTCTGGCTGGCTGGGCCAGCCAGTAGCCTGCTGATCATAGTTTCGCCAGCTGTGGAAAAAACTGTGAATAGCGTTGATAATGTGTTTCTGCCCAAAAGGATCCACTAGATATAGTAAAGATCCGATCAAAGCCTGTGGATAACATTTTCAGCCTCAGTCGGCTATGCCAGCAGCCACTCAGCAAACCGCCATTCCATAGGTGTTCAGGCACAAAAAAACCGGCTCAAAGCCGGTTTCTTCATTCAATAAGTTTGTGGATAGAAAATCCAGCGACCCGCAGGGATCCTCATCCCAAGGATCCTGCACCATGCGGATCGTTACAGAGCGTCACCGACGGCATCTTTCAACTTGCGCATCGCGTTTTTCTCCAGCTGGCGGATTCGCTCGGCTGAGACACCATAATGATCAGCCAGATCCTGCAATGTGGACTTATCGTCCTCCAGCCAGCGTGAACGCACGATATGCTGACTGCGGTCATCCAGATTCGCCAGTGCCAGTGACAGACGATTGTTGGCGTGATCTTCCCAGTTATTTTCTTCATAGCTGAGCGCCACGTCAGATGATTTGTCTTCCAGAAAATACACAGGTGCTGTGTAGCTGTTTTCACGTTCGTCATCATCAGCCGGCATATCAAAGGTGGCATCCTGCGCGGCAAGACGGGACTCCATCTCACGCACTTCACTGGTTTCTACACCCAGTTGCTCGGCCACCATTTCGACTTCTTCATTGTTAAACCAGCCAAGGCGCTTTTTCGCCTTACGCAGGTTGAAGAACAGTTTACGCTGAGCCTTGGTGGTCGCGACTTTCACGATCCGCCAGTTACGCAGCACATACTCATGAATTTCAGCCTTGATCCAATGGACAGCGAAAGACACCAGCCTGACACCCACTTCCGGGTTGAAGCGTTTTACCGCCTTCATCAGACCAATATTGCCTTCCTGAACCAGATCAGCCATTGGCAGGCCATAACCTGTATAGCCGCGGGCAACATGGACTACAAAGCGCAGGTGCGACAATACCAGACTGCGGGCAGCCTCAATATCACCGTCATAATGCAGACGCTCAGCTAACTCCCGCTCCTGCTCGGCTGTCAGCATCGGATGGCTGTTTACAGACCGGATATAGCCTTCCAGGCTATCAGCAGAAACTAAAGCTAATGAAGTCATCTCTTTTGTCATTCAAGTAACCCCTGTGGATGCTTTGCCAGGGCCAAATACCCTGGACTTTCACCTAAATCAAGCAGCATTACACTGCCAGACCGACAATAATGCCTTCAATGCTGCACAAAATGCAAGCATGCGTAACCAATACGTAGAGTCTGATTCATCACATTGGTTCAATTTCTTTTAAGTGTCTGCCGGCTGAAAGACGAGCTGCCAGTATGCCCAGCAGAGCCGATAAGAGAATGAGTAGCAGGCATTCATCCCAGGCCAGACCGGTTAGGTGGAAATCACTGCCATACAAAGCGGCCAGCTTATCAACTGCACTTTCCAGTATAAAGCTTACCAGCGTAGTGAGCACTAACGCAGCCACCGAGGCCAATAAGCCATACCAGGCGCCTGTGTACAGAAATGGCCGCAGAATATACGTGTTGGTCGCCCCAACCAGTTTCATAACCTGCACCGCCTCTTTCTGATTTTGCAGCTGAAGACGCAGCGTATTACCCACTATCAGGAACACGGCCAGCAGCATCAGGCCAGCCATGATCATGGTCAGCGTGAGACTGAGTTGCTTGATGGCTTCAAGACGCTGCAGCCAGTCGCTGTCCAGCCGGACATCATCCACACCAGCCTGCTCACTGAGCTTGCGGGCCAGTATTTCCGCCTGGCTGCCCGACTGCCATTGCACCGACGGTTTGATAATCAGCACCGCCGGTAAGGGATTTTCATCCAGCAGGCTCAGGGCCTTGGCAAAGCCTGCGTGCTCACGGAATTCATCCAATCCCTGCTGAGGAGAGACATAATCCGCCGAACTGATTTCCGTCCAGCCCGCCAGGCTCTCTCTCAGGGTGCGGGCGTCTGCATCGCCGGCACCCGGCGCCATATAAACAGTCAGCTGAGTCGGGTTCTGCCAGGCCTGGCTGACAATCGCAATATTCTTTGCCGCCAGATAAAAACAGGCCGGTAAGGTCAGGGCAAAGGCCAGCACTGCCAGCGTCAGGACATTGCCCACCGGACGGCGCCATAGATCAGTGAGTGCCTGCTTACCCACCTGACGCTGGACAGAGAGCCAGCTTTGAGCTTTACGCGCCATACGCCACCTCGCGCAAACTGCCCTGGTGTAAATCAAGCCGTCTGTAACTGTGACGGCTTAATAAAGAGGTGTCGTGGGTGGCCATCAGTACACTCACCCCAACCCGGTTAAATTCGGCAAACAGTCCCATCATCTGCTGGGACAGATCGGCATCCAAATTCCCGGTCGGTTCATCCGCCAGTACCACCAGCGGCTTATTGACCACGGCCCGGGCAATCCCGACCCGCTGCTGTTCCCCGCCGGACAGCTGAATCGGCAGGCATTGTGCTTTATCCAGCAGGCCGACTTTATCCAGCGCGGCGGAAACCCGTCGCTTCACATCACCGGCCGGAGACTGGGCGATTTGCAGTGGCAGCGCCACATTGTCAAACACAGTCCGGTCCATCAGCAGTCTGTGATCCTGAAAAATCATCCCGATGTGACGGCGAAGAAAAGGAATCTGATGGCTGTCTATCCGGGTAATATCATGATCATTGAAGAAAATCCGGCCATCACTCGGCCGTTCAACCGCGGCGATCAGTTTCAACAGCGTGCTTTTACCGGCACCGGAATGGCCGGTGAGAAAAGCCATCTCACCTTTTCCCAGATGGAAATCCACTTTTTGCAGGGCCTGGCGACCGCCCCGATATGCTTTACTGACCTGCTGAAACCGAATCACAGTTAATCCTCGTCGCTGAACAGAGCCTCAATAAATTCCTGGGCGGCAAAAGGACGCAAATCTTCAATACCTTCACCAATACCAATGTAACGGATAGGGATATTGAATTGATCTGCGATGGCAAAAATTACACCACCCTTAGCCGTGCCATCCAGTTTGGTCAGTGTAATACCAGATACTGGTGCCACTTCACTGAACAGTTTGGCCTGACTGATCGCATTCTGGCCAGTACCGGCATCAACGGTCAGCATAATTTCGTGCGGCGCCAGCGGATCAATTTTCTGCATCACCCGGACAATCTTACGCAGCTCTTCCATCAGATTGCCTTTGTTCTGCAGACGGCCGGCAGTATCGGCAATCACCACATCGACATTGCGTGCTTTGGCTGACTCAATCGCATCGTAGATCACTGAAGCACTGTCGGCACCGGTATGCTGGGCGACCACAGGCACGTTATTACGATCGCCCCACACTTGCAGCTGCTCTACCGCCGCGGCACGGAAGGTATCCCCAGCGGCCAGCATGACTGACAGCCCCTGCTGCTGGAATTGCTTGGCCAGCTTACCGATAGTGGTGGTTTTACCTACGCCATTCACACCCACCATTAAAATCACATAAGGCTTGCGGCTGGTATCAATCACCAGTGGCTGCTCAACTTTTGCCAGCATCTCACTCAGCTCGTCTTTCAGCAGACCGTACAGGGCCTCGCCGTCTTTGAGCTGTTTGCGGTCGGCTTTTTCGGTCAGGTTTTCGATAATCTTGAGCGTGGTGTCCATACCGACATCTGCCACCAGCAGCTGCTCTTCCAGCTCTTCAAACAGATCATCATCAATCTGCTTGCCCCGGAATAAACCGAAGAAGCCAGCCCCTAGATTATTGCGGGTTTTCTTCAGCCCTTTCATCAGCCGGGCAAAGAAACCCTCGCGCTGCGGTTTTTCCTGCACCGCCGGCTCCTCAGAAACAAGGGCCGGTTCAGCCGCGGCTTGCAGGCTTGGTGGCTGTGCATCTTCTTCTGCCGGCCGGATATGTGTATCTGCCTCGACATCCAGATGCACACTCTGCTCAGGCAATTCAGGCTCAGCGTCGCGGTGCGTCAGCGGGGCTTCCGCATCCGCCATATCCTGATGAGGTGGAACCGACTCCTCTGCAGAAGCAGGCTGCGTTTGTGCCTCCTGAGTCTGTTCCGACTCTATGGTCTCTTCTTGCGGTTTATGTTGTTCTTTTTGCTCGGTTTGTTCTTCTTCACCAAACCCCAGCCATGAAAATAATCCGCGCTTCTTTTTTTCTGCCATTGGCAAATCCTAGACATTGATTGGTACAATTTACGGCCTGAAAATAAAGGGCCTGTTTATCTTTGGGCTTGCCAGCTTAGTAGGCCTGGCGAACATAACCAATCGTCAGGGTAACAACGAACAAACACAAAGATAATCAGGCCCATGTATACTACCACTTTCTCTACGGTCGAAGAAATGTATGACTAGACGTAAGACGCATTCCGGACACAAAGCTAACCCGCCCAGCCAGGCAGGCTTTGTACGTATCATCAGTGGCCGCTGGCGAGGACGTAAACTGCCGGTCCACGATGTTGCCGGGTTACGCCCGACAACCGACCGTGTCAAAGAAACCGTTTTTAACTGGCTTGCCCCGGATATCCACGGCTCACGATGTCTGGATCTCTTTGCCGGCAGCGGCAGCCTTGGTCTTGAAGCCTTATCGCGTGGTGCGGAGCACCTGACACTGCTGGAGCTAGACACGAAAGCCGCCAGTCAGCTGAAGCGTAATCTGGACACCTTAGAGACAGATAAAGCTGAGCTGCATCAGACCGACAGCCTGTCTTTTCTCAATAAACCGGGGTCGGCTTTTGATCTGGTGTTTATTGATCCGCCTTTTCGGCGCGACATGCTGCCGGAGGTGATTCGCCTGCTGGAAGCCAATGGCTGGCTGACCCCGCAAGCCCTGATTTATCTGGAAGCAGAAAAAGAACTGGGACTGCCTGATACGCCCGAACACTGGCAGCTCATCAAAGAAAAATCGGCGGGACAAGTTTGCTACCGCCTGTATCAAAGAGAGGAAATATGAAAGCGCTGATTTTACTGGCGAAAGTGGCGATCGGATTTGTCTGGGCGGTACTTTTGCTGAACCTGTTCCACCCTTTCCCGGGTGTGGCGGCAATCGCACTGTATATCATGACGGCGTTTCTGCTGGCGATGCACGGCCTGCAAATGCTGATTTTCCTCGGTGCGTTTGGTGACAAACTGTCTCTGAGTCGCTGGGAAAAATGGTCGATACTGATTTTCGGCATCTTTGCTTTGCTGGATATTCGCCGCAAGCACATGGTGTAAAAAGCTAACGGCAAGGGTGCCCGGCTGGTGCCCTTCGTTTATCCTGCTCTTCAGCAGTCAGTCTCAGGTTTATCGGTGCCACATTGCCAGCACCAGTCAAACTGACCTTCGTTCTCTTCGCCGCAGGACACACATCGCCAGCGCCGCTGATTGCCCGTCTCGTACCCGGCAAGTAACTGGCGTGCCTTTACCGCATCCTGTTCCGATACCCAGAGTGTCACCTGTACCACATCAGCCGGTAATTCACCGGCAGCCGCACCGAGATTCTCCCCGGTCAGACGCACCGCCAAACCGGCATGTTCCAGCAATCCTTTCAGGGTATGCGCTTCAAGGCTGTTGCCCGCCCGGTAGATCTGTTGCCAGCTAGCTGCCATTACCAATCTCTTCTCTTTATCATCAGCGTAGCAGCACACTGACCACTAAGAGCGACTGGGCAAGATAATAGGTGGTCATGATACTGCCTGTCGCAGCTCTGAAATTGCCTCTGAACCGGTCCAGGGCCAGCAAAGTATCTGATACCAGAAAAACCATCGCCCCGGCAAAAGCGGCAAGGCCGGCACCTGTTCGGGTGGTTAGCCAGTACTCACCCGCTGCCCAGGTCATTTGCAAAATCACCCCTATATATACACCAACTGGCAGAGCCAACCGGCCCAGAGACGGCAGCAACAACAGATAAACGATAATCCCGGCCCCCATCAGCAAGGCAGGCAGCCACCACACTATCGGGCCAGACAATTCATTCCAGAAGGCCAGTGAATACACTATGTGCGCCAGCAGAAAACTGGTCAGGCCCGGCACAAACTTGTCTTTGGGCAACATAAGGAAAATGTCCCCGGCGACGGAACACAGCAGACCGGCAATAATCCATTGCTGGTATCCATCACCCTGGCCAAACTGCAGGATTGTTGCCAGCAGCAAGAAAATCGTCAGCGGCTTAAACAAATAAAACTGCCACTGTGGACCGCGATAAGCGGCATTGATATGTAACAAAGCAGAAAAAGAGACGGCTAACCAGACCCACATACGTTCACCCGAGTTATCAAAGCTGTGACAGTGTAAAAAGCAAACGCCGTTTGTCTAGCTCAGATAGGCCAGAAACCCGGTCAATTCTCACCTCTGTGATCCATCACACTTTCATATAACTTATTCCTTTACCGCCACTTTTATTCCTTTTCGTTCAATGCTATGGCTGCATCTCCCAGACTGGTCACAAAAACAGTGCAGTTCCGCTGTCAAAAGCGTCAGGCTCATACTAATGCGATAAATACCGCTTTAGTTTAGCCATCAAGAAACGAAAACAGATAGAAACCCCGTTCAAAATAAAACATAAAAATGAATAAAAACAAACAAATAAAACAAAACCCAGCTCCACAATCAGCTCAGAGCTTCCTTAAGTTATTTTACCTAACATCTACACAGTTACAGAGCGTTGAATGTCGATAAATAACGAAAATTGTATGCAAAAACCTAACCCGGCTGTATACCTTAACCGGTTTTCTTTAGTTTTATCACGAAAAACAATGATAGCTAACGCCAGATACCGCCAGAGCACAAAACCATAAGCAGAACTTAAACACGGATAAAAACAAAAACACGAAGATATTAAAACAACAAAATAATCAAATACTTAAAATAAAATTAAAACTTAACAACCCAATCAGATTGTTTTTTGACCTCACCATTTTCATCAGCCAAATGTCATCAACAAAGGGATTTCATGACAACTAAAAGTAAATTTATTGCTAAATATCACACTCTTCCTTTGATCGAGCGACAAAAAAAGTGCTATTCTTTTCTTACACCAATTTTCCAGCAACATAACAGGAGCCTATAACTATGTTATCACCCTCTCAAAAACAAGGGCTTGTCATGATCGCCGTCGTCGCCGGTCTCATGTTGCTGCCTGTGCTTTATTAAGCAAAAGATAAAATTAACCAATAAAAAAGGTGCCTGAGGCACCTTTTTTATTTTGTCGCTATCATGCGCCATCCGTTACGGATCCAGCTTTATATGGTGCCAATTGTTAGAGTAAAACCACAGCGCCAAGGCGGTCATGCCTAACACTAACAATACGGCAACCGCCCACACCCTGCGCGCGCTGCGGGGCGTCAGCTCTTTTTCGCACTCCTGACAGGCCCGGCGAAAGCCACGACTGTCATCCAGGCTAAATCCTTCCTCATGCACCACTTTATTGCGTATGGTGGCCACATAACGCAAGGTGGGGATGATCTCGTGAGGCAAACGCTCTTCACAACTGGTAATTAACTGATGCAGCCCTTTTCCTTCCGCATGATAATGGTGCCGCAGCAAATGCTCGAGTCGCCGGCTCCGGCTCACCACTAATTCAATCTCTGACACCCACATCTCTCCTGCTACCTGCTTCTTCTTTAACCTTACAGGGAGATCAGCCAGTTGCAAATCTACCGGCGGCGATCTCACCATAACCGCATTCTGTCACAGACAATCCGATATACACTCAAGCATAATAGCGGGCAGTTACCTAAGGAGCCTGCTATGCCCGTTACCCCTTTTCTGATTCTTCTGGTGTTACTTGTTGTTGCTGTCGCCTCATTCGTTCACATCTACCGCCGTCATCTGTCGGGCAACGCAGCGATAGAAAAAACAATAGAGGTGCTGATACTCGATAAACAGAGTGTCGCTGTCGACAATACTCCACCAGGCGGCGACAGTGAGGAATATTGGCTTTATGTCCAGCCGGTAACAGGCGGCCCCAAACGTGATTTCCAGATAGGGCCGCACTATTTCCACGCCCTGAATGCCGGTGACTCAGGTACCCTGACCTACCGGGGGCGACGATTTATGCACTTTGCACTGAAGCGCTGACAAATGTCGCCATCGTCTGTAAGACAATACATCAGGGCACCAGCCAGGCCGTCAACCGGTGACGGCTAAGCAGCCAGCTCGCCAGCAAAGCAAGCCCGCCGGCCACCAGAGTCCAGAACGGGATCATCACAACAGGATGAATAAAGTACCAATCAAACGCTCTGACCGGCCACAGAAAAATCGGGTGCAGCAAGTAAATACCCAGACTATAGCGACTCACAAAGGCCAGTTTGGCAAGCATACCTTCACTGAGGCGATCGGCAATATAACGGCACACCACAAAAACCATCGCGGCGATGAGCACAGTATTCAGGGTTTTGTAAGACAGCCAGCGGCCAACAGTGTATTCACCCGCTGCAAAGCTGCGGCTGAGTACCATATAATCTGTCAGCAGCAATGCCGCTATCCCCAAAGGCAGTAACCAGCCCAGTGTCGGCCAGGAATAGCGATAAAGGCAATAGCCCAGCAGCAAGTACCCACTGTACAGCACCAACTGGTGGCTCCAGGGGCCATCGATATAAAACAAAAACAAAGCCGTCAGCAGCATCCACACCAGCGTCACCCCTTTCACTGCTGTCGGATCAGCCCGCTTCACCCACGCCTGCAAAAACGGCATCACCAGATACAAAGGCAGAAAATAGTAGAAGAAGCCCAGGTGATAATAGGTTTCGTGTTCCGGCATGTTAGCCAGTGTCGCCATCGCGGTACTGCTCTGATAGCCATCTAAGGTCAGGCCTGAAAAAAACGCATAAAACACCGACCACACCAGAAAAGGGAGCAATACCTTGCCCAGCCGCCGCCGGACATAATAGCCAAACTCAAACGGCCGGGTGTCTGTCAGCATGAGCGCGCCACTGATCATGATAAAGACAGGCACAGCCCAGCGGCTGAAGCTGTTATAACTCACCGCAGTTATCCAGGCATGGTCCGGGATCTGCCCGAGCAGTTCACGGTAAGGCCCTAACACATGAATCACAACCACAGCGGTGGCAGCAACACAGCGCAGTAAGTCGACAAAGACTATTTTTTCCCGCATGGGATCTCCTTCACTTGTTACAGCCCCTCTTTCGATACTAAAGCGCCATGAGCGGCCTGATCAGAATTTGTGCATACCTCACTGGCGTACAATCTAAGCAAACTAAAGGCAGACGCTTATCAGTATGTTATCAAATTGATAATTTGAATGATGTTTTATTAAATTCACACCAAAACGAGATATTAATCACATTTTTGTGGCCATCATAGCAAGCAGGCCAAGCAAAACTGAGCCCTTTATTCTCTGAGCCACTCGCACAAATAATCAACAGAAAGCATATAAAAAAGTAAAATGGTCCACTGGCAACACAAAAATAAACACAAAAAACTAATCTGAACGTCAATATGCAGTCATAAAATACACAACAGAAACATTTAGACACATTTTTATCTTGTTTATGGCGTTAACAATAGCGTAACCTCCCGCACCGATTAGATGCCCATTGACGGGTACATGACGTAAGAATGGAGGTCGTGATGCATTCGAGTGCTTCACAAAAACAGTTGAATACCAAAAAAACGCTCTTTACGCGTTTTCTGGATACGGTTGAGTGGCTGGGCAACCTGCTGCCGCACCCAATCACCCTTTTCGCCCTGTTCAGCCTGGCAATACTGATTGCTTCCGGCATTGCCGGCTACTTTGGCGTTTCAGTGCCAGACCCGCGCCCGGAAGGCGCCCCAGGGCGTGCCGCTGACGGCATGATCCACGTTATCAGCCTGATGAACGCCGAAGGTCTGCAAATGATCGTGGCGAATCTGGTGAAAAACTTCACAGGCTTTGCCCCGCTGGGTACTGTGCTGGTGGCCATGCTGGGTGTCGCGATTGCAGAATATTCTGGCTTACTTTCTGCTGCAATGCGTGGCCTGGTCATGGGCGCTTCCCGCCGTATGGTAACTCTGGTTGTGGTGTTTGCCGGTATCATTTCCAATACGGCTTCAGAGCTGGGTTATGTGGTGCTGATCCCACTGGCCGCCATGCTGTTCCACTCGCTGGGTCGTCACCCTCTGGCGGGTCTGGCCGCGGCTTTTGCCGGTGTCTCCGGCGGCTACAGCGCTAACCTGCTGCTGGGCACTGTTGATCCCCTGCTGTCCGGGATTACCCAGACGGCAGCGCAAATGATTGACCCGACCTACCAGGTTGGCCCGGAAGTGAACTGGTACTTCATGTTTGCTTCAACGTTCGCGATCACCATCATGGGTGCCTTCGTGACCGAGAAAATTGTTGAGCCAAAACTGGGCACTTACAATGTCGAGGAAGCCAGCGACGATCTGGGCAAAGACAAAATGGGCAAGCTGACGGATCTGGAAAAGAAAGGTCTGAAAGTGGCGGGACTGGCTGCACTGGCGGTATCTGTTCTGCTGGCGCTGACCATAGTGCCGGAAAACGGTATCCTGCGTCATCCTGATACCGGCCTGGTGGCAGGCTCGCCTTTCCTGAAAGGCATTGTGGCTTTCATCTTTGTGTTCTTCGCCATCCCTGGCTTTGCGTACGGTAAAGTCGTTGGCACCATGAAGACAGATCGCGACGTGATCAGTGCGATGTCGGCTTCTATGTCGTCAATGGGTATGTATATCGTACTGGTGTTCTTTGCCGCCCAGTTCGTGGCATTCTTCAAGTGGACTAACTTTGGTCAGGTCTTTGCCGTGGCGGGTGCAGACATGCTGCAATCCATCGGCCTGACCGGGCCAATGCTGTTCTTCGCCTTTATCCTGATGTGTGGCTTCATCAACCTGATGATAGGTTCAGCCTCGGCACAGTGGGCAGTTACCGCCCCTATCTTCGTGCCTATGCTGATGCTGGTCGGCTATGCGCCGGAAACCATTCAGGCGGCGTACCGTATCGGCGACTCAGTCACCAATATCATCACCCCTATGATGAGCTACTTCGGTATGATTCTGGCGGTGGCGACCCGTTACCAGAAAAATCTGGGACTGGGCACCCTGATTGCCACTATGCTGCCATATTCCATGGTCTTCGTGGTCGGCTGGAGCCTGATGTTCTATGTCTGGGTGTTTGTACTGGGTATCCCGGTTGGTCCGGGCGCCGCGACCTATTACAACATTGGCGGCTAATTCTGCTTCCCCCTGAAACGACAAACCGGGCAAACGCCCGGTTTTGTTTTTCCTCTTTTCCCCAACGGGATACACAGCTTATTTCTGATACGGGATCTGATAGCTGGCCAGCCAGCGCAGCGTCTGGTGATACACATTCGCCACCTGAGCTTCATTCATTCCCAGCCGCTGGCAATACCGGGCGGTACTTTCCCAGTCGGCATTGTCGTAGGCATCCAGCAAATTCAGAATATCGCCCAGCGGCCCCTGCCGCAGCAATAAGGCGCGGTGGACTTCCTCAGACAGAGGTAACAGCTCCAGCAGTTTAGGCAGCGGCTTATCAAGCAAGGCATCGAGCAGCGAAAACATCCCCGCCAGAAACGCCTGATCACTGTTCAGGGCAATACCGCTTCCCCTCGCCAGCTCTTCGCACATGCGCGCCCGCTGCAGCGACAGAATATACAGCTCGCGCGGTTTGCGGATAGAAGCATGAGCCGCGGCCACCACTGAGACAAACAGCTTAATTTTCTCTTCACCCAGATACACCAGCGCCTGCTTAAAGTTACCGATTGGCGTCAAGGTTCGGTGGGCGGCGGAATTGACATAACGCAGCAAAAGATAAGACAGGGAAACGTCGCTGGCAATAATGCGCTCGACACGGGGAAAATCGACCGGAGTGCGACTGATTTCACGCAGCAGTCTCAGGGTGGTCAGGGTTTCAGGCGTCACCTGACGGTTTTTCAGCAGCTCAGGTTTGCTGAAATAATAGCCCTGAAACAGATGAAAACCGGCAGCCCGGGCGGCTTCAAACTCTTCCCGGCTTTCTACTTTTTCGGCCAGGAATTTCAGGCGGCGATTTTCATGCTGGGCCACAAAAGCACAGGCGCGCTGACAACCCAGTTTGATGAAATCAAGCTTAATCACATGCACATAGGGCATGAAGCGCTGCCAGGCCGGTTGCAGATCAAAGTCGTCCAGCGCTATGGTATAACCCTGTTTATTCAGATGACGTATCGCCGCAAACAGCTCATCATCCGGGGTGCAGGTTTCCAGCACTTCTATCACCACCTTGTGCCGCGGCAGCAACAACGGTAGCAATCTCACCAGGCTGTCATAGGGGAAATTGATAAAGGTACGCTGGCTTGCGGTGGCAAGATCGTCACCGACAGCCATGTAGTTTTCCACCAGTAAACGGCTGGTTGCCGTGTTGGCTTCGATGTCCGGAAAGGCATTCTGCTCCCCATCACGAAACAGCAATTCATAACCAACGGTTCTCTGCTGGCGGTTCAAGATAGGTTGACGAGCAACGTAGGCGTACATATTGGGGAAATTAATGATCCTGTCCGGTGGAAGACAATAACAATAATAGAATGGCATCAGATTTGATGCCGTATCCAAAACCATCAACACTTTACGTTATACTGGAACATATTACTAATTCCTTTATATCGCCACAAAGAGCTGACAAATGTTGGACAAGCTTCCCATGACTCAAGGTTTTTCCTTTTCCCTCCCTGCCGGGGCGATCAGCATGGAATCCGATTTCGCGGCCACCATGGCAGGGCCGGTGGCCGAGTGCTGGGCTCAGCGCCGGCAAAGCCAGTTCGACGGTGTCGGAGGCGTGCCCATTGCCTGGATGAGCCTGACCGGTTTCAGTACTGACAGAGCTATAGTGCTGGTGAATGGCAGGGTCGAAACCTTCCATAAATATCAGGAGCTCTGCTGGGAGCTGACCCGTCAGGGCTACGATGTTTTTGCCCTGGACCACCGCGGCCAGGGCTGCTCCGGCCGCTTGACCCCAGACAGCCAGCTCGGCCATGTGGAAGAATTTGCCGATTACGTCAGTGATCTCCATACCTTTGTGGATACCATAGTCAAACCGGCCGGTTACCAGCAGCTCTTTATGCTCGGTCACTCGATGGGCGGCACAGTGACCAGCCTCTATCTGGCCCAGTACCCGGATGATATTGCGGCCGCCGTGCTGAGCGCCCCGATGCACGGCATCAAAGTCAGCCACTGGATGAAGCCTATTGCCTCGCCGCTGGCCAGAGTGGCCGAGCAGCTCCAGCGTCAGCCCGGCTATGCGCCAGGCCAGACCCCTTATTATCCCAAGCCCTTTGCCGATAGCCCCTTATGCCAGAGCCAGTGCCGTTACGAGTGGTTCCGCAAGCTGTATGAAGACCAGCCGGCACTCAAACTGGGCGGGCCCAGCTCCCGATGGGTCTGGCAGGCATTGAGCGCCGCCCGCCAATCGGTGGTACTGGCCGGTCAGATCCGCTGCCCGGTACTGCTGCTGCAAAATGAACAGGACACCATAGTCGATAACCGGGCGCAGAACCTGTTTTACCAGCAGATCAAACAGGCCGGCGGCCAGTGTCAGGTGAAGGTGATCAAGGGCGCCCGCCATGAAGTGCTGTTCGAACAGGATTCGCAGCGGGTACAGGCGGTCACAGCTGTGCTGGAACACTTCACCCGGTTCAGCCAGCCAGCGACTGTCGCCACCCCGCTGGTGGCCAGCGGTCAACCAAGCTGAACCCATACTGACAGGAATAGCGGAAAAAACCAGAGTCGCAGATTAGCCTCTTTTCTTGATCTAATCTGGTTTACACTGCCTGTGTATGTCAATCACCCGGCTGGCCCGAAGCGGTGCAGCCATCAAAGAAAGAGACGTGCCATGTATAAAATTGTTGCTTCTGATCTCGACGGTACTCTGCTGACACCCGATCATAAAATCGCCCCTTTCACCAAAGAGGTGCTCCAGCAGCTGCACCAGCAAGGCAAAGATTTCGTCTTCGCAACCGGCCGCCACCATATCGATGTGGCCGAAATGCGCGAGCAACTGGGCATTCCGGCTTTCATGATCACCTCTAACGGTGCCCGGGTGCACACTTGTCAGGGCGAAGTGCTGTTCCAGCAGGACGTGCAGCCTGAGGTAATTCTGGGATTGATGGAGCTCACCAAAGACGAGCCGGACTTACGTATTCATATCTACCGGCATGATGACTGGCTGCTCAACATCGAAGATGCGTATCTGCGTGATTTCCACGAAACCTTTACATACAAACTGTTTGACGTAAACAACCCGCCGCTGGATGGCGTAGCGAAGGTTTTCTTTACTCGTGATGATAAAGACCACGACAAACTGGTTGTGCTGGAGGACAAGTTCCGCGCCGTGTTTGGCGAGCGTGCCAGCATCGCCTTTTCCACGCCCTGGTGTCTGGAAGTGATGGATGTCGGGGTGTCGAAAGGCCACGCCCTGGCAGCGGTTGCCGAAGCGAAAGGCTATGCGCTGACAGACTGTATCGCCTTCGGTGACGGCATGAATGATGTGGAAATGCTGAGCATGGCCGGCAAAGGTCTGGTGATGGGTACAGCTCACCACAAAGTGATGGCCGCCCTGCCTGACAACGGCGTGATTGGTTCATGCGCCGACGAAGCCGTGGCGCATTATCTGGCCGAGCATCTGCTGTAAGCCACTTTTCCCTAGTCCTATTCAAGGGGAGGGAATACTCAACGCTTCAGCAAACTCAGTACTATCCCTCCCCTTGCCAAGGGGAGGGAATATTCAAACAATAAACCATTACAAGTGCGTTAAAACTGTCCTGTCATGCGCAGCACTTCCTGCCACTGCTGTTCCGTAACCGGCATGATACTGAGGCGGTTACCGCGCTGCACCAGCGGCATTTCATGCAGCGCATCATTGGCTTTGATGCTTTTCAGCGTTACCAGGCGCAGATGGCGCACATATTCGATGTCCACCATCACCCAGCGCGGATTGGCGGGATCGGATTTCGGGTCGAAATACGGGCTGTCGGGATCAAACTGAAAATGATCGGGATAGGCCTCGCGCACCACTTTGGCAACCCCCACCACCCCAATGTCTTTGCACGAAGAGTGATAGATAAAGACCTGGTCACCCACTTTGACGTCATCACGCATCATGTTGCGCGCCTGATAGTTACGAACGCCTTCCCAGCAAGCCACATTCATCTGCTTGAGAGTATCAATAGAGAAAGTATCCGGTTCCGTTTTGAATAACCAATAAGCCATATCGCATCCTGTTGTCGTGATTTTGTGGTACCAGAGCAGTAACATCTGAGGTCACAGACTCAAGAATACCATAAGCGATGGCAACCATGAGCGCCGAACCTGCTCCACAAACGGTAACACCCTGCCCGAATTGCGGCTTTGTTCATAATTGTATCTGCCATGCCGAGGTGCGCCTGCGCTCTCAGGCGATCTTCGTGCTGCTGACTCACAGCAAGGAATTTGGCAAAGACACCAATACCGGGGCGCTGATGGCCAGAACGTTGCCGCATTGCCAGCGCCTGCTTTGGTCTCGTACCGAGCCGCCCGAGGCGCTGCTGACGCTGATAGCCGATGACAAGATCCAGCCCTGGCTGCTGTTTCCCGCCGACGACGCCCATCCCGCGGTACCCTTTGCACGCGAGACAGGCAAGACCCCTTTATTCATTCTGCTTGATGCCACCTGGCAGGAAGCACGCAAGATGATGCGCAAAAGCCCGTGGCTGGCTAAGCTGCCCCGGCTCAGTCTGAGTCTGGATCGCGACTCCTGTTACTCGCTGCGCCGCAATCAGCAAACGGGTAATCTGTGCACCTGCGAAACAGGCATTGCCCTGCTGGAGTTGCTGGGAGAGCACAGCGATGCCAAGGCGTTACTGCAGTATTTCGACGCCTTTATGGCGGCCTTCCCGGCGGAAAAAAGCGGGCATCCGCGTCGTCGGCCTGAGCCATAATCGCGCTGCGCCTCACGGGCTGCACCTCACAGAACGGTATTTAAATTTGCCGATTTCTTGCACGCAGCGCTGAGCCGCCCTATATTAAAACCGACTAGTCAGTCGGTATATGGATAAATCGGCTGGCATTCTCTGATACTCAACCGCGTGTACGCGGTTCACTCTGTCAAAACAGGAGATAGGGATGACCTTTGCCACTGCGAGCCAAGACAGCCAGCAGATTTTCACTATGCAGCGACTGTTCCACACCCAGCGCAATGAGTACCTGACGCAGACCATGCCGGACTATGCCAGCCGGATTGCCCGACTCAAACAGCTGAAAGCCGCATTGCTTGCTCACAAAGACGCGCTGTGTGAAGCACTGTCTGCCGACTTTGGCCACCGCAGTCACCAGGATACCCTGCTGAGCGACATCCTGCCCTGTGTCCAGCAGATCAACTACACCATTAAACGACTGAAAAAATGGATGCGGCCATCGCGGCGTCACGCCGGCTTGCTATTGATGCCGGCCAAAGTGGAAGTCATTTACCAGCCGGTCGGTGTGGTCGGTATCGTGGTGCCCTGGAACTTCCCTGTCATGCTGAGCATCGGCCCGCTGATCCCTGCGCTGGCGGCTGGCAACCGTGCCATGATTAAGCTGAGTGAATTCACCCCGCAAACCAACCAGCTCATTACCGCCCTGCTGGCAGATATCTTTGCTGACACTGAGGTCGCCGTCATTGAAGGGGAAGCCGACATTGCGGCGGCGTTTACGGCACTGCCGTTTGATCACCTGTTGTTTACCGGCTCCACCGCCGTCGGCCGCCATGTCATGCGCGCTGCGGCGGATAACCTCACCCCGGTTACGCTGGAACTGGGCGGTAAATCGCCAACTCTGATCGCCCCGGATGCCGATATGCCGCAGGCGGTTGAGCGGATGATTTTCGGCAAGTGCCTGAATGCGGGTCAGATCTGCGTGGCACCGGATTACATTTTAGTGCCGGAAGGCAAAGAAGATGCGTTCATTGCCGAGTTCAAGAAACAATTTACGCAAATGTATCCGCAAGGCGTGCACAGCCAGGATTTCACCTCAGTCGTCAACCAGCGCCAGTTCGACCGTCTGAGCCAGTGGCTGGCAGAAGCTGTCCGGAACAACACCTGGATTGAAACCGTCCACCCGGATGCCATCGACCCCGGTGCGCACCGTATGGTGCCGCATTTACTGGTGAACCCGAGCGACAGCCTGACCCTGATGCAAGAAGAGATCTTCGGCCCCTTGCTGCCGGTGATCACCTACAGCAACATCGACGAGGCCATCCAGTACATCCAGCGGCGTCCCCGCCCGCTGGCCTTATACCTGATGACGCAGGACAAAGCCCTGCAAGAGCGCGTAAAATCTTATGTTCACGCCGGTGGCATGGCCATCAATGATTCGGTCTTCCATGTCGCGGCCGACGATGCGCCATTCGGCGGTATCGGCCCGTCTGGCATGGGGCATTATCACGGCAAGGAAGGCTTTCTTACCTTCTCCAAAGCCAAAACCGTGCTGACCAAAGGCCGCATCAATACCGCCAAACTGGCCGTACCGCCTTTCACCGGCTGGCGGGCCACAGTGCAAAAGCTGATGATGGCTTTCTTCTTACGCTAAACCTGTATTATGCTGGCTCACCCCGATGAGCCAGTTTCTCCACTGACAGCGAGCTATGAACCAGAATAAGAAACAACAATTATTAGATGCCGCCCTCAACCTCTTTACCCAGCAGGGTATTCAGGCCACTGCCACTGCCAAGATCGCCAAAGAAGCCGGAGTGGCCAATGGCACGTTGTTCCATCACTTTGCCAGTAAGCAGGTGCTGGTCGAAACCCTGTATCTGAGCATAAAAGCAGACATGGCAACGGCCCTGACACCACCGGACACCAGCCTGAGCGTGCAGGCGCAATTGCAGCATATCTGGCAAGCCGCCATCAGCTGGGGGCTTACCCATCCCCAGCAATTTCAGTTCCTGCGCCAGATGGCCAACGACCCGCAGTACCTGCTCAGCCAGCAGCATGCCATGCTCAGTCAGGCCCTGCCTTTCCTGCCGCAATTGATAGAGCAGGGACAGCAGCAAGGGGAACTGGCAGACTGGCCGCAACCTCTGATGCTGAACACCTGCCACAGCCTGTTTTTATCCACCGTCAGCCTGTTTGCCGAGCAACCGGCACTGGCAGCCGATCCCGCCTCACGTCAGGCGGCTTTTGATATGCTGTGGTACGGCATGGCCCGGCAAGCCTGATAGCGAACCACTATTGGCGATAAAAAAATCTTCTTTATCGCTAGTTTTCATATATTCCTGACGGGAATTTCACGCTTGCTTCACGTTCTCTTCGTTATTCTGGCGACATAGACAGCACGATGACAGCGGCAAATCGTTGCTCAGCTGTCATACTGAAAACAGTCGCTGCTCCCATGAGCCCGATAACGGAGAACCCAGTCATGAAAAAAGTGATCTTCTTATTCGCCACTCTGGCCCTGCCCCTGACCGCGACCGCCGCTCAGGGAGGTTATACAGGACCCAATGAAACCCAGGGTGCCAACTCAACCGTCGCCCAGGCTATGCAGGCCAAAGACGACGCGCGCGTCACCCTGACCGGCCATATCGTCGCCTCACTCGGCGATGAAGACTACCGCTTCAAAGACAGCACAGGCGAAATGATCGTCGAAATCGACAACCACCTGTGGGGCGATAAACAAATCGGCCCGGAAACCCAGGTAATCCTGATGGGCGAAGTCGACAAAGACCTCAACGGCACCACAGTGGATGTCAACAGCGTGCAGATTGGGCAGTGAAGGATAAGCCTAAACAACAAAGCCCCGCGATGCGGGGCTTTGTTGTTTCTTTGCTTTATTAACTCATCAATAATTTTCTATTTATAACCTTATATTCAGATCGTTTAACCCGATCAAGACAAGCTTTAGATCATGAAGCTAATATTTTCATTCACTAAGAAATAAAAGATGATATTATTATTTTTTTAAAAATCAGAGAAAAATACATTGAAAAAATTATTGCTGACATTAACGATTTTTATTTTCCCGAGTTTATCTCAAGCTGAAATTGTGGTAACCAACACAGGCTTAATAACAGGAATATATAGTTGGGGAGTTGCCGAAGTCGTCCCTTCATTAGACGGTGATACTTTAATTACTATGCCGACAGGTCTTACTGAATGCCCCGGTGGTGTATATATTAAAGATTCTGATTATGCAGACCGGCTACTTTCCATGGCTATGGCAGCATACGTAGCAAAACAAACTGTTCGATTTCAGGTCTGGAATGATGCAGATAGATTTTGGAAGGGTTCTAGCGATAATTACTGCCAATTAAGAAGCGTTCAACTAAGAAAATAACGACTTAAGGCTATTTTATGAAAAAGATAACCCCACTTTTACTGTTCTATTCTTTTTGTTCATTTGCAGACCCTATTCACACCCCTACCGGTATCCCCAAAAACCTTCATGTGTATGACATGAATGGTAATACATTTGTTGATCTGGTTACTCATGGGTGTTCAGGTACCAGATATTATTTAACACCTAACCATCCTAAATATGATGCGATCGTCTCTATTTTATTGACGGCACAAGCCTCCAATAAACCCGTAATTATTCGCTTTGAGGACTGTACACCTCAGGGACAAGGTAACATTGTTGGTGTATACCTCAAATAAAGATTTCATATGAAAGTCAGAGTTATATTCTAATGAAAAAATTATCGACATTTCTCCTCTTACTCTTGCCACTGCTGAGTTTTCACCTGCAAGCAGCAAGCTACTCTCAAGATAGTGGCGTGATAAGCAGGATCTTTGTCAGTGCCGAAGGCGCAGTTGCAGCCCAACTAAAAGGCGGTTTTCCAAGGGCGACCTCAGATAATCAATGCCCGGAAAACAATGGCTGGGCCGGGCTCCGTATGGCTGATAACACCATCAAATCTGCCATTCTGGCAGCTAAAACCGCCAACCTCTCTGTCACTATCACAATTGAAGGCTGCGAAGGTCCTTGGTTTAAAATAAAAGATATATACCTTAACTAAAGATCAAGCCCGTGAGTAATATTCACGGGCTGATTTTGCAGGCCGGTTAATTAAAGGAGACATACTTGATGTCTTCACCATCACCCCAGCGCATACAGGTACCAGCACCTTCAATATAAACGGCTTTTCCGCTGGCTTTCGCTGCCAATAACAGGCTGTACTGCGACTTTCCGTATGTGCTGTTTTCGTCTTTTATCATCCAGTACTTATAGTCCTTTGCACACTCTGCACGATTAAGTATCTCACCATTAATGTAAACATAATGCAGACCATCATCCCTGACGATGATACGCGATACCGTGCCAGTCACCGAGCCAGCAAAGACAAATGAAGAAGAAATGAGCAAAAATACGGAAATGAACAGCTTCATCGCACTGGAGTTTTTCATTACTTAATTGATCCTATATAAACAGGTACAGGCGCACTACCATAAGTAGCTAATGTGCTGCAGTCGCCCGAGCCTGGGTAGTAAAATATCGCTTTGGCGTACGATTTTTGAATGTTTTGTAACATGCTGGTCCACATCGCACAGGTGGTGATACCCACACCTTGTCTTGCTGTGTTCAAATTACAAATATAGGTGTACTCATTTCGACCGGAATGCAGGACATTCACACTGCCATTTGCATAAACCAACACGCGATTGACTTCAACTTCGCAGCTAAATTCTGCCAACGCGGTTGTCGAAAACACCAGAGATAAAACTGCTACCATCTTTTTTAACATTCGTTCTTACCTCAGCCTCATGATTCTGCGGTACACACTGTTATTACCGTCCCACGCTTCACAACTACCCACATTGGTATAGGAAACCGTAATTGAAGTACCAGCAGTTTTTGCCGCTAATAGCATCGAATACATTCTTGCTCTTCCTTCACTGGATAAGGTATTACTGATCGCAAACGCTCGCTTATCAGAACATTCAGCGACGTCCTTACCATTGTTATCCAAGTAGACCAAAATGGTTTCCGTAGTCGCATACGTGGCAATGTTCAATACTTTCCCTGTTGTATCAATCCAATACTCTGATGAAAAAGCATTCGATGACAAACAGACTGCTATCAGTATAAAAATGTGTTTTCTCATCATATGTCCCTATCGGATATGTAAGCCTGTTGCCATACAGGTTTCACTGTCATTTTTCTTATAATAAACCCTGACCACCTTGAAGCCAGCGCTCTTAGCTGCCAGGACCTGAGAGAACATGGCTTTGCCCGATTCTGTAGAAAGGTCCAGATACATAATATTCCACTTACACCCAGTTAAAGCTTCCGCAGTATAAAACCCTGCCGTCGTCGTGCCTTCGGAGAATACCTGGGTAATAGTAAATGGCTGGTTAAATTCAGGATCACCTTGCTCTGCAAACACTGAGAATGGTAATGCAATCATTACAATGAAACTTAAAATTAATTTTTTCATCTTAATCAACACTTTTACTTTTAACATTCAATACGCTGAAGCCAACTAAAGATCACCGCTGAACATTTAATTTAACCAATATCCTATTGGTACTGGATCGCATAAAGATGACAATACTTACCTGTTGGTGAACCCGGCCACATTTCATCAGGTAATCCATACACCACCACACGCGATTTCGCGTGAAATGCTGCAATTGCCATCGACAAATTGGCATCAAAGCCAGGATCCGTTTTTCTTAACCAATATCCACTTGGGCAAGATGTGGTCTCTGGTTCTGCAAGCTTTAAGTAAACATCCCCACCACCAAACTCTGAATAAGAATGAATGGTTTTTATGGTTGAAACACTTGAACCGACGAAATTCATATCTACGGCATAAGTCTTTATAGATACAAACACCATTAAAAAGACAAAGAGTTGCCTCATCATCATCTCCAAAATTCATTATTTCTTTAGCTAATTACTATTAACCAGCCGGGTCAACCTGAATGACTAAACAGTATTTACCACCTGTTTCAATACCAGAGGTATACACAGTTGCGGCTCGGTTATTGGCAGCCCACTGTGCCAGAACAACAGAGATCATAGTGGTGTTTTCCTGTTTTATTTTCATCCAGTTATTAGACGTGCCAGCACAGTTTTCAGGAATCATTCCATTTTCTACGTTCACTAACAATGCGCCTTCGATAGCGGTAATGTTAGTAATTTTACCTGACACGTAATGTTCTGCGGCTATCGAAAATGGGGTTGAAAACAGAAACAATAGCAAGCCTGCAGATTTAAGAAACCTGGTCATTTATCGAATCCTTACTTTATACGGAGAAACACCATAATTGGTTTTTTCACATTCAATGCCACTGCTCAATGGAAAAGCCAGCATGACTTGTTTACCCGACGCATGCGCCGCAAGTACGATAGAGACTCGGCTATCTAAAGCCGGTTCCAGGTAAGTGCCCAGCTGTTTCCACCCCTGCCCTTCTAAATGCACCAACACATTTTCAGGCTGAACCTGAAGCTCAAGCACTTTGGTATAGGGACAATAAATCGCATCTGTCGCTGTAGAATTAGCTGACCAAAACAAAGATAAACACAGGAAAGTCAGCTTATACATTTGATTTATTTTCATGTTATGCGCCTTTACATAAACATTCGGACATAACTGACTTCACAGTCTTCCGAATTTTCAACAATCCGGACTGTTAATTGCTTTTGAGTAGAAAGCGCAGTCAGAACTGTCGAGTACATGGCATCAAACACAGGGTGAGTGTTTTTTAAAACCATAAATTGGCCTTCGACCAGTTTACAATTCAGCTTCTCTTTCCCTGCCGGTGCTTGTAAGTAAATGTGCCCGGTATGATTAGGATAAACAGATAACAGCGCCTCTTTTCCAATACCTATACACCCCGTTGGGTTACACTCCGCCAGTACTGTCGGACTAAAAACCATTAACAAAAATAAAAAATTGCGCATTATTTCCAGCCAATATCAAGGGGTCATCGTCACATAGGAAACTTCACACTCAGGTGAGTTTTCCACAATTCGAATTTGCAACCGCTTTTGTGCTGCAATACCCGTCAGAATCGTAGAATAAATCTCTCTGTATAACAAATGATTCATTTTCAGAGTCATATACTCACCTGAATAAAGATCACACTTCAGGTTTTCTTTACCAACAGGAGCACCAATGTAGATATTACCACTGGATGCCAGATAGGTGCGTGTTAACACATCTTTACCTACACCGTAGCAGGCGATGTTATTACATGCAGCCCATGTTGATGAAGCAAAAAACAACGTAAGAATTACAAATAATCTCATAATAAAACCCATATTATCACTTTGGCATTAAATCTAATCTGCTTAAAACCGGAGCTTTATGTAAGTTATCACAACCATTAACCCAGCCACCCACTTTAGTTCCTGCATGATAAGCAGATAGCAATGAAGAATACATTTCAGCAAAATGCTGATTGCCTCTATCTAAGACAATTGTCGCTGTAACTTTCTTGAAGCTTCCCTGTATTTTTCATCTTTGATAACTACAAATTAATATCATCAAGAATTTTTTGAAGCTTATCGGGATCAGCAGCATAACCAAAGTAAAACTCTTTTCCTCCATCAGCTTTAAATTCTTCCGGAGTTTTCATCTCATAGAGAACATCATATTGTCCAGACAATAAATCTTCCAATTCATCAGCATCGTTCCATGTTGACACTCTAATATATTGGCCTGACTCATCGTTAATTAATACAACGATTCTCTCACCTGTTTTTGAATCAATCATAATCTCACCAATCAATACTATCAAACCAATCTATTTCTTCTTGGGTCGGTGCTCTTTTAATACCTTTTTATCCAAAGCATCATCAAACCATTTGGGTCTTGTACGATCTGGCTTATAAAGATTGACTTCCGTTTCCTTCACACGAGTTCTTGTCATATCGAACTCTTTTCCGTCTTTATATGAAATCTTCACAACAGGTTCGCTTGGCTTACCGCCCAGGGTGAGAGCACGTATGCTCACTTTTTGCTCACTAATAAATTCTCTCGAATCACCCGAACAATTATTGAGCAACTCATATGTTTAGAACCAGCGGTAGATGGCTAAAAATCACTCTTCTCATAGCTCCTCACATGCCATTTAAGTAGTGATTTAACAATTTATTAACTCGTACTCTCGCCCTGCCTTACCGCCTAATCAAGTTGTGTTGTTTGTTGCACAAGTTGTAATTATATCAATTTCGTCTACATTCTATGTAACATTAATGCATTGCTACATTAAAAAACTATCCCGCCAACTCCTCCGCAAGTCTCCTTAACTCATCTTCTGAGAACTCAAACTCGGGCCCTTCCTCCATAGCCATCAATTGAAGAAGTTTCTCATCAAGATCAGGAGTCAGTTCAACTCCATGATCTTGATAAAGTTGAAATGCAACGCGAGCTATTCTTACAACGTCGTAGCCTTTATCAAGCTCTGCATGTATTACACTACTTAGTTCTTGCGCTGTAAGCGTCATAACCCTAACTCCCTCGCAGTTGGTGGATAATGTTGAGAATTAACCGTTTGGCCATTGATTGACTTTGGATGAACCCTATTAACTTGGCCAGAATGATCATAACTTTCCATCCATTGTCTGACACCACCAGTTTTAGGGTTATGTTCCGTCACAAACGAGGCACCACGCGTTGGCCCATCAGTTCTCGCAGGTACTTCTTTGGTGTAATAACGCATACGACCATCAGGAAGCTGTCGCGTCGTAGCTGCATTTTGTTGGGCTTTCTCCAACCCAGAAAGTTTCGCCCTAAGAGCAGGCTGCGCATTTACATTCCCAGCGCCACTACCTACCCCCTTTGTAACATTAAACTTACTATTTAATACATTCGCGGCTCTGGCGGCAAGGCTCGACATGGCAGCATTAACAGAGAAACTCCCAGAGATTCCCAAACTAGATCTCAGACCAATTCTGCTCAGTCCGTACCCAACAATTCTTGCACCAGATGTAAAAACACCTGCGACCAAATCAAAGCCATAAAATGGCTCTATTCGACCAGAACCTACGGTTTGATCAACATATGCGCCATGAAGCACTTTCTCAACTTGATCAATTTTTAAGTTTTCATATGCCGAATCATCGCCGCTTAACGCCTGATGGCGATATTCATCGTAAGAGTTATCATCATGACCATTCCGATTTCTATCCCTATCAGGATCGGAATCCACACGGAGGTTTCCATCTTTATCCCTTTTATGAACGCCTTCAGTGCCTGCCCCCTCAATATGTGCGAACCCTGTCGGATCAATATACTTCAGTGGGTTATTCCACGTATAAGTATAGCGGTTGAAGCTGCCCGTCACATAAGGTGACTGGATCAGCGGATCTGCACTCAGGAAGCGGCCGAGTTCCTGGTCATACACACGGCCGTTCATGTGGATCAGACCCACTTCTTCGATATGCTCGTGTCCGGTGTAGCCGCGATTTGTCTTAGCATCCTGCAAAAGCGACTGCCGCTTAGTATCACGCCATTGCACTGCTCGCATGCGACCCCAAACATCAAAACTACGGCGTTCAACAAGTAAACCGTAACCGTCGGTGATCATATCGACGGAATTCAGCGCATCGTAATGCAGATACCGAATCTCTTTTGTTTCTAATTGGTTTTCTGCATTTTTAGTCTGGGTGTTCAGCGCAATCAGTTTGCCATCAGCATAGATATAATGCTGATGCTGTACTTGTCCGGTTTTGGTGTCGGTTATGCGCTCATACTGATTGCCTATATAGACCGTTTGCTTACCATCACTGGATTTTTTCAGATACCGGTTATGGTTGGCGTCGTAGACAAATTCGACAGTGTGGTTGTCCCGCGAAATCTTCACCGGTTTGTTGAAGGCACTCCACACAATCACGCGTTCTGGCGTACTGGTGCTGCCAGCCGAAGCGCGCACCATGTTACCTGCACTGTCGTAGTAGTACGTCAGACCATTTGCCTGTGTCACTGCGTGAGGTCCGGCATTGTGTTGACTGTAGCTGTAGCTGCCCACGCCTGTTTTTGCGGTGATATTACCCAGCTTGTCGTAACTGAAATGGAACGGGGCGGCAAAATCAGGGTTATCCGGCCCGTGCAGATCAGGCGTGTCCAGCACGATACGATTGGTCGTCACCCGGTCCAGACCGTCATAGTCATACCTGTCGGTGATACCCAGTTCACTGTCGTTACGGTACACCACATTGTTGTGATTATCGTATTTGTAATGTAAGAATCGTTCAGCGCGTCCTTTGTCTGTTATTCTTGGTACAGCATTATTAAACAGCGCATTACTATCATGCGTTACGATGTAATCCGGCCGGCCGGTTGCTGCATTGTGACTGTAGGTGTTCACCAGCCCGTTACCCAGGGTTTCTGCCAGCGTATGATCAAACGCATCAGTATCGCGGCGTTGCCAGTAATACACATAAGCTGCATTATCGGCAGAATCTGCTGCTAGCTTTGATTCCGTCATAATGGTATTGAGGTGATCTGCCTGACCCACCTGCTGCGTCTTCGCACATCGACTGCCTGTCGCGTGCTGTATTTGCTGACCACCCAGCTGATTGGCGTAGTCGCAGTAGAGACCCGTTAGATCAGCGACGCGCTCTGACAACGCAACTAAGTCACTCGCCAGATCGGTGTAAAATTTATAACGCTGCCCCGAAATACGCGCAGCTTCAGCCAGATCTTCTGCGGTAAAAAGCAATTCTTCACGGGTTTCACCATCGGCGTGTGCCGCGTAAATATCCCGATTGCTCATCAGATCTTTGTGACCGTTGCCATCATAGTCCGCCAGAATCAGGTCGTCAGAAGCCTTTAGTGAAAGTTTGTCAAACTCCGCTTTCGTGAACTTATGAATCGTGGCATTGTAATTACGCTTGCCACCGCTGGTGCCAGCCAAGGATGTCTCTAGCTGGTACACCGCTTCACCTAATGTGATATCTAAGGGAACACTAATATCATCATGCAGCAGGACCCAGGTCGCCGGACGCAGATAACACTGCCCCTGACTGTCGCACCATTGCTTGAAGCGATAACTGCTACCTAACAGCCCTGCCGAAGAAGCATCCAGATTCCGGATATTCACGGTTTTCTGCTGATATTCTGCTGCCTTATTTTTAAAGAAGGCTTCACGGGTGGCATACTTCTCAGCCGTAACCACATACTGTATGGCCTGAGTTATAGCCTCATCCAGTAATGTTTTAATTTCTTCACGGAAACTGATGTCGGTGAAGGCTTTATCCGCGTACGTTTTCGGACTGCGGACCGCCGACATATAGCCCTGTGGATTGTAGATATACTCAACGGCAAAACGATCCAGAGTATTTTCTTTATCGCTGAGTTGATTCATGATGCCCAAAGCAGAGCTGTCGACACCATTCGGGCGAACCTCACGGCTGACCCGCTCATAGTTATCGTATAAATATTTAGTACTGAATTTCTCACCACCGGTCTGGACGGCAACTTCTTCAGTCAGTCCGGCAGCGTTGTAGTAATAGTCGGTCCGGTTACCATAGCCCTCAAAATAAGACAACTCACCCGTCAGTCGTGTGTCATACACCCAGTAAGAAGTATTGCCACCCTCTACCTGCTTGGTTTTACGGCCGAGGTTATCGTAAGTCACCGTTGTCGTCACACCATTGGCGTCTTGCTTTTCAACCAGCTCACCCAGGGCGTTATAGGTGTATGTCCATCTCCCTAAGTCCGGATCATCAAGAGAACGACGATGGCCTAGATTGTCATAACGAACAATGGTGCTGTTACCGGCCGAGTCGGTTGAGAAACGCAGCAAACCATCCGGATAATAGGTGTAACTCTGCGAGGCACCTTCCGGTTCGTTTTTGTGCAGTATGTGACCCAGCAGGTTTTGTACTGTGCTGTGCTGAAAGCCGCGAGCATCCGTGACTGTGGTGGTTAAGCCATGATAAACCGTTGTGAATTCCACACGCCCGCCATTGCTGGCAGGTTCCGACTTTTTAATTTCACGGTCCAGTGCATCGTAGGCAATGGTCACGTAAGGCGCAGCAGCATTTTTTGACACAAACTGAGGCCGGGTGATCTTCACTTTGCGGCCATTGCGGTCCCATACCGTATCCACCACCACAAACTGACCATTGAAGGCTTTATGCAAACGGCGAATTTCCCGGCCGGCAAAATCGTACTGAATGACTACCTCACCACCGGCAGCGGCTTTGGTCACAGAACATGACACCGTTTTAGATGTCGTGTGAGGGCAGGTTCCATTCAGGGTGTACGTGTAAGACACTGTATTACCCGCACCGGGCTGTGTTTCCAGCTTCAGTCGATTCAATGCGTCATAACTGTAGCTTTGTTTGCGCCCTTGCGGATTCGTGCTGGATGCCAGCATACCATCGCTGTTAAATGACACATCCGTTTCATGGCCCAGGGCATTAATCATGCGATCGACAAATAAGCCCGCACTATCGTAAACAGTGACAGTTTCGCGTTCTGCCACGTTTGTGCCAGATACTGCTTCTTTGGTCAGGTTCCCCCAGAAATCGTAACTGAAATTTTTGGTCAGGAATTTGCTGGCTAGGCCAATTGTCGACCCTGCTTCGTAATCTGACGCTGTGGTCGTTGATGAACGGATCAATCCATTGGATGTGTACTCAAATTCATTCTTAACCGTACGTGTCAGACCCGTTTTGACATCTTGCAAGGTGCTTTCTATCGATTTCAGTGCGCCGACTTGCCAGTACCTGTCACCGACTTCAGTGATTATTTGCGAAACAGTTCTGGAACTGGAGGAAAGTTCTGCATCGCTGTCACTGTTGACATTTTTAAATACAAATGTGCCACCACAGGCTTTGGGCGAGACTTTATTAAAATCAGAAGCGGAAATAGCGGACAGGTTACCGGTATAGGTTGTCACGCCAAATGCATTGGTCGAAGAACTGCTACCATCGTAACGGTAATAACTGTTGTATTTTTCCAGTACAATCGGGGTTGAGACATCACCATGAATCAGAATGACAAAATCACTGGGTTTAAAGTAAGCCCTACCGTCTGAGCCACAGTATTTTTGCATGCCGGCTTTAAACGAAGATAAAGTCGCTGCAGTCACTCCACTAAACGTACTTACATCGTAAACTAAATGACTTTGTATTGAGCCAACAGACAAGTATTCATTTTTAATCGTCTGATTAAAACTTCCGGCATTTTCATCAGTACCCGACAGGGTTGTTTTCTCTTCGGTCACATTACCAAAAGCATCAAGCGTCCGCTCGATAATTTCTCTTTTAGTAATTAAAGAGGTGTTGTGAAAATCATATTGCACTGATTCTGATCGGTTGGCATAAACCTGATAAACATTACTTTTTCCTACACTTTTATAATCATTCTTAGAATAGGATACCTTCTTGCCGTCTTTAAGTACGGTGATGCTTTTTATTTTACCGGCTTTTATTGGATCCGTATTTTCAAACTCAGTTACACGTACTGTTTTAACGTCACCATTTTCCGTCTCAGTAACTTTTGCAAAACCTAAGAATCCGTAACCTTCCCGGTGAGACTTCGCACCTTCATACACATAGTTATAGGTGGTTTTGGCATAGCCGCGTGGTGTCTTGGAAACATCTGACACCAGATAGCGACGAGGTGTCGAGTTTTGAATCGGGTACTGGTGAGCTATCTTTTGCTTAAGGACAGAAGTGTCTGATGCTGGTTTATATGTAATAGCGTAATCAACCCCATATTCTGCGATTGATTTGATTTTATCCTGAGCAAAAGGAATACTTCTTTTGATTGTTTTGTTTGCGATGTTGTCAGGCCAGCCATCTGAGTTTACATCAGTAATTGAATTATTGTCGGCAATTGCATAAAAATAAGAACTATCCTGTCTGTTGCTGGAAAAATATCCGCCCTGATTACCATAAGCAGTAGTATGGTAAATAATTTCCAGGTAACCATCATTATTGAGGTCGGCTAGAGCAACTTTCTTGGGGGTGAATTTATATTCATTATATCTTCTTATTCTCCCACGACTTCCCCATTCCTCTGTTTTTTCAATGACCTTTCCTTGCTGCGATATATTAATACTACTCGAAAGGACAAATGAACTCCCTGTGAATGTATAAACTTTTATTCTATAAACAACATTTCCTGGTTCATTTTTTTGACTTACCCAATCTTCTAAGCCAGTAACAAGATCAAGATAGCCATCACCGTTAATGTCACCTATAGTAAGCAACTTCGTATTAGTTATAGATTGTACTAAAGAATTATTTCTGTAATACTCTATTTTAGTTGTAGAGCTTGGCGCCTTAATATATTCAACATTCCGGCTATCTCCATCGAAATCATAAATGTTACATTCAGAGCATTTGCTTTCTAATTTATATTTACCATCCCCATTTAGATCTGATGGGAACTTATACTTACTAGCCCAAGACCAATTACTAGAGCCAATATCACCATCAAAATATAGTTGACTTTTCCCACTACCAATTGGATAAGAGTACAGCGTACCAAGTTCGCTAGCTGAACCTTTTGATTTATTTGGCCAAGCACAAAATGCCCTATACTCAGGTTTATTATTTCCTGCCCAATCTGCAACTATTAGATCATGACATAATGCATCTGCTCGAGTAGGGTAAGTAATCAGACTCCCGGGTAGTTTAGCTTTAGCATCGTTATTGGTATATACACTTCTTTTATTGGTTGAAAGTGCAACAATTTCTAGATGACCATCCCTTTCTACATCATAAAATTTATGTCCTGCAACGTTATCAGAAAAGATTGCCTTTTCAGATTGAAAGCTTGGTTTCGCTTTAGATTGCCATGAGAACGAAACCGGCGTACTACAGGTACCACTCACGCATTGCTCTATCTTAGTCAGTAATGAACGTTGCGTACCCGCTGACTGTTGATAAGAAAGATTATAAGTGGAGAATTCACTGCCCGAACTATTTTTGGTTGTAACGGACTTGATTCTGTAGGACTGGTTGAGCTTGCTGCCTTTCAGATATGAAAATGTTTTATCAGTACGAGAGTCATAGTTGATCGCAATCGATCCACCGACGTAATTCACAGTGCTCAGTCTATGGGTGCCAGCCGCATTATCTTCCGAGTAGGTATACGTAATCGCATTCCTTCTGGTTTTATCTGTCAGCTTGTTCAACGACCACTTATAGACATCTGACTTGCCGGGTAATTCCACTCTTGAGTCACCGGACACACCATACTCAAACACCTGCCCGGATTTCGTCCAGACTTTAAAGTACTGAGGACCACTGCCTTGCTTACCAATCGATACAATCTTGCGGTAATCGTTAATGTGAGTGCGATATTCTGTTTGATCGCCACCAGGCTTACCGTTAACCGCGACTAAACGTTCACCATCAATACAATATTGATCGCTGGCATCGAGATTAACACCTCCCCAGGCACCATCAATCGCAAGATTCTTACCACAACGATAAACAGAAGACAGACCTTTCAGGTGCCAACCCACACCAAGCGGACCATTACCACTATTACTGCGGTATTCAAAGCTGAGTTGCGGTTGATGCCCGGCGCGCCCTGGCGCTACAGCGATGGGTAATGAATACGTGGCTTCACCGCCAGCGGTTTGATATTCCCCGCTGAGTACGATGCTTTTCCCGTGGCCAGAAGTGAGCGCCAAAGCCTCAGCTGGCGCTAAACCCAGCGACAGCACCATGAGGAAACATGCATGGATAGTCAAAAAATTGACCATTAGACGGTGAGAACGTCCGTATTTCATTATTATTACCTGCAAACTGATAGTTTTATTCGTTAGAATTTTTAGTTGATAGCACTGTATTTAAGGCTTCCAGCCGCTGTTTCAAATCGTGCAGCTCACTTGCTTGACCGATATCTACAGCCACTTCGCCATCTTTAATATTATCTTGCGAAAATTGGGCTAACTCGCCTTTTAATAAAGGTAAATCCGGCGCATCCTGATTCACCAGACCGAAAGCCACAGTTTGCTGCAACTGCTGTACGGGTGATGGATAGCTCGCATCTTCGCTCAAAGGAGATTCAGAAAGATCATTTTCTGATTTCACGTTAACTGTTATGTCCTGAGCTTGCCCAGCCTTACTGGTTTCCGGCTTCGCCAACAACAGAAAATAGCCACCCGTGAGTACGATAATGAGTAAAACAATAATGACTATTACCGAAATGGCTTTGACCGAAAACGCTTTGTTTTGAGTGACCACTCAATTCCCTTCACTATGACATGTTCACGAAACAGATGACCAAGACAAGTTATTCATCTTACTCTCTCGATAAAGAAGAACAGATAGATTGGTAATCCGTGTATTACTTTTTAGGCAGGCAATATAATAAACGGATTCAAACAGTAAACAATTTATTACTTGCACTCGGTTACAAAAGGTGAGCTAAGTCGCAAAACCAAAAGATGAATGTTGAGTCCATTATAAAAACTTAATAGGCGTAGAATTCTAACAATCTCATCTCGTCCCCCTTAAAGCTAACCCCTGCCCTGCGATAATACACACTCGATGTATCCGCAGGTAATGGGTTAGTTATCACAACCTAAGACTATTCCAATAAGGAATTAAGTAATTGCGATAATAGCAATCGTTTTATCATCCCTCGCACAAAGAACAATTAGGAAGTAATGATTAACTCAATAATTGCTGCTTTCATGACAGATAAACATGTCAAAATTAATATTGACGGTGAAAACTTAAGTGGTGCGGTATGCGAACCCAGTATTAATCGCTTTATTGTATTTAAGTAATACTAGTTATCGAAATGCCCTGGTTATTTATATAACCCTGAAAATGTCCTTATAGAACAAAGCCCCGCGATGCGGGGCTTTGTTCATTCAAGGCATTCAATACAGCGCAGCTTACACATGCTGGCCGGCGACAAAGCCGGAGCTCCAGGCCCACTGGAAGTTGTAGCCGCCAAGCCAGCCGCTGACGTCCATCACTTCGCCGATGAAATACAGCCCGGGCACGGTTTTGGCTTCCAGGGTCTTTGATGACAGGCCGTCGGTATCGACGCCGCCCAGAGTGACTTCGGCGGTGCGGTAGCCTTCGGTACCGTTGGGGGCGATCTGCCACTGGTGAAAATAGTCGTGCAGTGCCTGAACCTCTTTCGGGTTGAGCTGTTTGAGCGGCTTGTCTTCGAGATCACCACGCTCAATCATGGCTTCCACCAGGCGTTTGGGCAGCAAACGGGACAGCGAATTTTTCAGGCTCTGGTTCGGGTGCTTATCACGCATCGCCTGCAGGGTGTCGTCGAGGCTGAGGGTCGGCAGCAAGTCGATAGAAACCGCCTGCCCCGGCTTCCAGTACGAGGAGATCTGCAAAATTGCCGGGCCGGATAAGCCGCGGTGGGTGAACAGAATATTTTCTTTGAAACTGGTGCCGTCGGCGGCCGTGACCACAGCGGGAACCGCGATACCGGACAGATCGGCAAAAGCGTCTTTGTCTTCGACATGCAGAGTAAAAGGCACTAGGCCGGCCGTGGTCGGGATCATTTTCAGGCCGAACTGCTCGGCAACCTGATAGCCAAACGGGGTGGCGCCGAGCTTGGGCATCGACAGACCGCCGGTGGCAATCACCAAAGATTCACAGGATACTGTGTCTGCGTTGATTTTCAGGCTAAAGCCGCTGTCGGTTTTACTGATATCCAGGACATCACTGCGATAACGCTGTTGTACCGTCGGCAAGTCGCATTCTTTAAGCAGCATCTCGACGATGTCTTTGGCCGAATCGAGGCAGAACAGCTGGCCGTGATCCCGCTCTTCGTAGGCAATTTCGTGCTTGGCGATCATGGCGATGAAGTCCCACTGGGTGTACTGCGCCAGCGCCGATTTGGCAAAGTGCGGGTTGCGGCAGACATAGTTGCTGGCCGTCACATCATAGTTGGTAAAGTTACAGCGGCCGCCGCCGGAGATCAGAATTTTCCGGCCCGGCTTTTTACCGTGTTCAACCACCAGCACAGAGCGGCCGCGTTTACCGGCCTCGGCGGCACACATCAGCCCGGCGGCACCAGCACCGATAATCACTACATCAAACTTTTCTGCCATTCTCTTATCCGCAATCCGACTCAGCGACAAAATAAAAAGGATGCGGTAATGACATGCATTACCTGGCATCCTTTTCAAGTGCGCGTATTTTACCCGTCTGCGGGCGGATTACCAAATCTGTCAGCAATAATCGATCAAATTCCCAGATAAGCGACGACAAAGATAGAAACCAGGAACACCATCAGGCTGGTACTGGCAAGGACAAACAGCTTGCGTACCTTGTCGCACTTGGCCATGAAAAGCTCGTCGTGGTGCTTATGGTACTGCTGGCTGCGGATGTAATGGAAAAGCCGGATTTGCTTGTTCACATTCCCCTGGGAGGAGAAAAAGCCCCGGCCGTCTACCTGCTGGTACAGCAGCGGGTCACAGTCACGCATCACCACCAGTAAGGTTTTCAGCGTGCTGACATAACGAGAGATATTGACTACAGCCACCAGAAACAGGGCCATCAGAATTGCATCACCACTAAACATAACACCCTCCGAACAACGACCATGGTTCTTTGCTGGCCGGGAAGGGTTGGGGGGGTGCAAACAGCAGCGACGCACTTTCGGAAAGGGGCGCCGCCGTGCATTTCCCAGAGCCTGTTAGCCGGCCTGCTGACCCATGACAGAGCTGGATTCCTGCTTCGCCATGGCGGCAAGATCTTTGTCAATGAAGAACAAGGCTTTGCCGTCTTCACCCACCAGTTCGATCTTGTCCAGAATACCTTTAAACAATTTCTCTTCTTCGTGTTGCTCTGAAACATACCACTGTAAGAAGTTAAACGTTGAGTAGTCCTGAGTGGTAAACGCCACATGTGCCAGCTTGTTAATACGCTCAGTGATCAGTCGCTCATGTTCGTAAGTGGCGCGGAACACTTCACCCAGTGAACTGAACTCATGCTGCGGTGCTTCAATCGTACCCAGAATCGGCAATGCACCCGTCTCGCTGACATAGGTAAACAGACGTTGCATGTGCTGCATCTCTTCTGCTGCATGAATGCGCAGGAACTCTGCCGCTCCTTCAAAGCCCTTATCTTCGCACCATGCACTCATCTGCAGGTACAGGTTGGATGAAAAGAACTCCAAATTGATTTGTTCATTCAGTTTCTCAACCATTGCTTGAGCAAGCATCGAACTACTCCTTCCTAATCAAGTGTAATAAACACATTGTCACTATGCATAACTGAGTTTGCAACTCATACGACAAGGTATCATGCTTAACCTGCCGGTAAGCAATAAAAATCCCAAAACGATCCAACTGCTTACCTAACGTGTCACAGAATTTTCCGTTAGCGTAAGCAATGCGATCAGCACGGCATTTTTTACCCATACGCCATGCTAGCATATAAAAAACCTTACAGGAGAGCGGGTTATGACCTATCAACATATTCTGGTTGCGGTTGATTTATCTGAAGACAGTCACATTCTGGTCAGCAAAGGGGCTGCGCTGGCAGAGAAACTGGGGGCCAAGCTGTCTCTGATCCACATAGATACCAACTATGCCGAGCTGTATACCGGCCTGATTGATATCAACATGGCCGAAGCCCAGTACCGCATGGCGGATAACGCCCAGGAGCAATTGCAGGATCTGGCTAAAAAAGCAAACTATCCTGTAACTCATACTTTTGTCGGCAGCGGCGATCTGAGCGATGAAATCTGCAATACCATCAAACAGTCTGATGTTGATTTGATGATCTGCGGCCACCACCAGGATTTCTGGAGCAAAATTCTGTCTTCGACCAAACAGTTAATTAATCATACCCCGGTGGATTTACTGATGGTGCCGCTGCACTGATCACACCCCGTACAGATAACTATCCTGGCTGGCCACTGTGAACGCCAGCCAGTGCCTGATCAGGACAGACCAGCCTCTCATTGGCTATCACTGAATTTCGGTTACACTAGGCGGCCAAAATTCAAAGGACATGTCAAATGGGATACTTAACTGCGATTACGCTGCTCTGGGCGTTTTCCTTCAGCCTGATTGGGGTTTATCTGGCCGGGCAGGTCGATGCCTGGTTCTCGGTACTGACCCGGGTGGCACTGGCCGCCCTGGTATTCTTGCCGTTTCTGCGTCGTCAGCACCTGACGGTCAAGCTGGCACTGAAACTCATGGTGGTGGGTGCTTTTCAGCTCGGCATCATGTACTGCTTTTACTACCAGTCTTTCCTTTACCTGTCGGTGCCGGAAGTGCTGCTGTTCACCATTTTTACCCCCATTTATGTCACCCTCATTTATGATTTGCTGCAGCGCCGTTTTTCGGCCTGGTATCTGATCACCGCCGTCATTGCGGTATTAGGCGCCGCCGTCATCAAATTCGAAGGCATCAATGAAGACTTTGTGCTCGGTTTCCTGATTGTGCAGGGGGCTAACCTGTGCTTTGCCATCGGCCAGGTGGGTTACAAAGTCATCATGGAAAAAGAGCAGGCCGATCTGCCTCAGCACACGGTATTTGGCCTGTTCTATCTCGGTGCCGTCTGCGTGGCCCTGCCGATGTTTTTACTGTTCGGCAACACAGAAAAACTGCCGACCACCGACACCCAATGGGGCATTCTGGTGTATCTGGGTATTGTCGCTTCCGGTCTGGGCTATTTCATCTGGAATAAGGGAGCAACCCTGGTAAACGCCGGGGCGCTGGCTATCATGAACAACGCCCTGGTACCGGCGGGTCTTATCGTTAACCTCGTGATCTGGAACCGGGATGTCGACTACCCGCGTCTGATCGTGGGCGGCGCTATTATCCTGCTGTCGCTGTGGGTCAATGAAACCTGGGTCAAGCGCCGCGTCGCGGCCGCCCACGCCTGATAACTTTTCCCGCCTGTATAAAAAAGCCCCTGACATCCACCGATACCAGGGGCTTTTCTTTTTACCAGCAACAATCAGATAAAGGCGTAAGCGTCGGCATACATCCGCTCGCGATCGGCCCCTTTCTCAGCCGTAAACTGTTCACGGGCAGTACCCGCCATCTCAAAACGGCCACAGATATAAATGTCATAAGAAGACAGGCTGACAAAATCGTCATTCACCGCTTCGAGCACGTTACCCACTTTGCCCTGCCAGGCTGGTGGCGCACTTTCTACCACAGGGACATAAGTCAGATTAGCGTGCTTGGCAGCCAGTGCAACGAGCTCGTCATGGGCATACAGCTGGCATTCATCACGGCCGCCCCAGTACACAAAAATCGGCTGCTTCATGCCGCGGCTCAGGCAGTTATCCAGCAGACTGCGCACGTAGGAAAAGCCCGTGCCGCCGGCAATCAGCAACAAAGGCTGATTACTGTCTTCACGCAACCAGGCATCACCCAGCGGGGCTTCGACATCAAATGCCCTGCCGTCTTCCATCGCCTGACGCATGGCTTCCACCACTTCCATAGCATAGGGATTGTGGTCAGCCGCACCTATGTGCAGTTCCAGCTCGCCACTGCGGCAAGGGCTGCTGGCAATGGAAAATGCACGCTTGTCTTTTTCACCCATCACCGCCAGCAAATACTGCCCGGCTTTAAAATCAACCTGTTGCTTAGGTTGCAACAGGATACGGTACGTATTACACGCCAGTGACTCGACTGACTTCACTTCACACTGAATCGACATTCTGTTCCTCTATTCCAAAGTCAGTACCAGATCGCTGCGGGCCATAGCCAGGCAGGGAAATATCCATCCCTCAGCCTGCTCTTTCTCCGTCAGCACCGGTGCCAGCCGGTAAGTGACCTCACCCGCCAGCTTGCGGCATAAACAAGTGGCACACACCCCGACCTGACAGCGGTGGGGGAAAGCCAGTCCTGCCCGGCGTGCTGCGCTCAACAGGGTTTCCTCTTCCCCGACGCTGAACATGACGTCCTGCGGCAACACACGAACCTGATACATTGCGGTAAACCTTCTTGCTGCGTTATCCGGCGTTATTGCGCCAGAATACCCAGTTCATCCCAAATGGCGTCCACCTTAGCAACCACTTCCGGGTCTTTAATGATAGGTGTCCCCCACTCGCGCTGTGTTTCACCCTGCCATTTATTGGTGGCATCCAGACCCATCTTTGACCCCAGGCCAACCACAGGCGAGGCAAAATCCAGCGAATCGATCGGGGTGTTTTCTATCATCACAGTATCCCGCGCCGGATCCATCCGGGTGGTAATCGCCCAGATCACGTCATTCCAGTCACGGGCATTAACATCATCGTCACAGACTATCACGAACTTGGTGTACATGAACTGGCGAAGGAAAGACCACACGCCCATCATCACCCGCTTGGCATGGCCCGGATACTGTTTCTTCATTGTCACTACGGCCATACGGTAGGAACACCCTTCCGGCGGCAGGTAAAAATCGACAATTTCCGGAAACTGCTTTTGCAGAATCGGCACAAACACTTCATTGAGCGCCACGCCCAGCACAGCCGGTTCATCCGGCGGGCGGCCGGTATAGGTGCTGTGGTAAATCGGATCTTTGCGCATAGTCACGTGTGTGACGGTAAAAACGTGGTGGCTTTCCACTTCGTTGTAATACCCGGTATGGTCACCGTACGGGCCTTCGTCTGCGTATTCATTGGGATCAATATAGCCTTCCAGCACGATTTCTGCGCTGGCCGGCACATCCAGATCATTGCTGATGCTTTTGACCACCTCGGTCTTGCTGCCGCGCAGCAGACCGGCAAAGGCATACTCAGACAAGGTATCAGGCACAGGCGTTACCGCCCCGAGAATCGTTGCCGGATCGGCCCCAAAAGCGACAGAAACCGGAAATTTCTCGCCGGGATGGGCCTGCATGAACTCGCGCATGTCCAGCGCACCGCCTCGGTGAGCCAGCCAGCGCATGATCACTTTGTTCTTGCTCAGCTTCTGCTGACGGTAAATGCCCAGGTTCTGGCGTTTCTTTTCCGGGCCGCGGGTAATCGTCAGCCCCCAGGTCAGCAGCGGCGCCACATCGCCCGGCCAGCAACTCATGACCGGAATCTTATCGAGATCAACCTCATCGCCCTGCCAGACGATCTGCTGGCACGGCGCTTTGCTCAGGCGCTTGGCAGGCATATTAAGGACTTGCTTGAAGACCGGCAGCTTGTCGATGGCATCACGGAAGCCTTTCGGCGGTTCCGGCTCTTTGAGATACGCCAGCAGTTTGCCGACTTCCCGTAGCTCCAGCACATCCTCACGTCCCATGCCCATAGCAACCCGCTCGGTTGTGCCAAACAGGTTCGCCAGCACAGGGATATCGTAACCCACCGGATTTTCAAACAGTAATGCCGGTCCGCCTGCCCGCAGGGTGCGGTCGCAGATTTCAGTCATTTCATACCGGGGATCGATTGGCTGCTTGATGCGCTTAAGTTGCCCACGCTCTTCCAGGTAGGCGATAAAGTCGCGCAAATCATTGAGTTTCATTCCTGCACCCTATCTGTTTTGCTCGACCCGGCTTACGGACAGCCGGGATAAAAATAGGACACATTATATACTGAATCCCTGACAAGATGCTTGTGATGCAGGCATTTATTGGTGGTAAAACAAGGTACTGAAAAGAAATCTTCCCGCCCCTGCAGCGCACTGTACCGGGCATCAGGGCATGGATGCCGATAAAGCGGTTTCCAGATTACGCTTTAACGTGTAACTCTTAGTGCCTGCGGCGAGTGTGGTGAGCCAGCTAGCATGACCCTGATTGACCAGTTTACTGGCCACCAGCTCACCATCTTCCGGCTCGGACAGCTTGGCTAACAGAAAGATTTCCACCTCGTCCGGCAGTGGCTTGAGGGTAGCCAGTGCCTGGTATGCCTGAGCTTTCAGGGAGGGATTACGAGTTGCGGCCATCAGTTGGCTCACAGCCAGTTTGCCCGGCAGATCATCTGCCAGCCGGTTCAGCTCGGCCCGGCTGTACTGATCGGTGCGACGACGCCACAATTGCTGGTACAAACCTTCATCCCCGGTTATCGCGGCCAGCTTGGCCAGTAAGCCGTTATCAGACAGCCAAAGCAGTTGTCTGTCGGACAGAAACTGATCGGCAAGATACCTCACGCCTGTGCCGGACAGCGCAGAAAGCTGCGCCAGGGCAATATCGCGCCGGGTGCGCTGGGTATTGAGATCACCGGCCAGCCAGTCTGCCAGCACTAAATCACCGGCATCAACCTGACGGACAAAGGATTCAGCCAGCTGCTCACGCTGCCAGCGCTGCAACAGCTGGTGTGCCCGGGTGCCGTAGGTAAATGCTGCCCGGGTAACCCGGTAGCCATCGCCCTGTTCTGTCAGGGTGAAACGTGATTGTCGGGCCGCTTGTGTTTCAAGCCAGGCGATCTTTTCATCATCCAGCTTTTTCAAGGTATGGGCGTAGTCCACCAGTGCCGAACGCAGGGCTTCCTGCTCCAGCACAGAGAAATCAGCCAGCTGATAATTGAGCTGGGCAATATCACTTTCCCGGTACAGGGTTTTGAGCGACTTTAATGCCGGTGTGATGTCCTGCGTGACCTGCTGGTATTCCTGCTGACTGATTTCATCAGCCCTCAGGGGTAGCGCGACCAGCAGTAACCACAACCAGACCCACATGCCTCTTCCATGTTGCATGTTGCATACTCCATGTCATTGCTGACTTGATTCATTGTTGGTTCCCGAGCCGCTGAGCATCAGGTCCATTTCAGCCCACCTTCCTGGCAGACCGGCAAAGTCTGAAAGAGGATAACCTCAGTCGTCAATTGAATGCTGTTTCAAACAACATGCCGATATTATCAGCAATAAAAAAACGCCACACAAGGTGGCGTTTATACAATCTGTGACATCAAGCCAATGGAATCAGGACTTCTGACGACGCATCGCTTCGAAGAACTCGTCGTTGGTCTTGGTCATGCCCAGCTTGTCGATCAGGAATTCCATGCTGTCGGTCTCATTCATTGGATGAACGATCTTACGCAGGATCCACATCTTCTGCAGCTCATCTGGCTTGGCCAGCAGCTCTTCACGACGGGTACCGGAACGGTTGAAGTCAATTGCAGGGAATACGCGCTTCTCAGCAATCTTACGCGACAGGTGCAGTTCCATGTTACCTGTACCTTTAAACTCTTCGTAGATCACTTCGTCCATCTTAGAGCCGGTATCAACCAGTGCCGTCGCGATGATGGTCAGGCTACCGCCTTCTTCCACATTACGGGCCGCACCGAAGAAACGCTTCGGACGGTGCAGGGCGTTGGCGTCGACACCACCGGTCAGTACTTTACCGGAAGATGGCACCACTGTGTTGTACGCACGGGCCAGACGGGTAATAGAATCCAGCAGGATAACCACATCTTTTTTATGCTCAACCAGTCGCTTGGCCTTTTCGATCACCATTTCGGCAACCTGAACGTGGCGGGAAGCCGGCTCGTCAAAGGTAGAAGCGATCACTTCGCCTTTTACCAGACGCTGCATCTCGGTCACTTCTTCAGGACGCTCGTCAATCAGCAGCACCATCAGCTCACACTCTGGGTGATTGTAAGCAATGCTCTGTGCAATGTTCTGCAGCAGCATAGTCTTACCCGCTTTTGGCGGTGCAACAATCAGACCACGCTGACCCTTACCGATAGGTGAGGCCAGATCCAGTACACGAGCAGTAATGTCTTCGGTTGAGCCGTTACCACGTTCCATACGCATGCGATCATTGGCGTGCAGCGGGGTAAGGTTTTCAAACAGGATCTTGTTGCGGGCGTTGTCTGGTTTGTCGTGGTTTACTTCGTTGACTTTCAGCAGGGCAAAGTAGCGTTCACCGTCTTTTGGTGGCCGGATTTTACCTGAAATGGTATCACCGGTACGCAGGTTGAAGCGGCGAATCTGGCTTGGTGAGACATAAATATCATCCGGGCCTGCCAGGTATGAACTGTCTGCGCTACGAAGGAAGCCAAAGCCGTCCTGCAGAATTTCCAAAACCCCGTCGCCAAAAATGTCCTCACCACTTTTCGCGTGCTGTTTGAGAATGGCAAAGATGATGTCCTGTTTTCTCAAACGCGCTAGGTTTTCGAGTCCTAAGCTTTCGCCGAGCGCAACCAACTTTGAGATAGGCTGGTTCTTCAGTTCTGTAAGATTCATAGTGGTGGGTTTCTTGTCAGTCAAATTAGGGGTTCTATGGTTAATTGAGAAAAGCTTCGACCAATGGGGCTGGTCAAGAAATGAACTGTCGTATAATTTACGTGCAATAACTTAGCACTAAAGCCAGCATCCGTCTAGTGGCCTGAAAAAGACACCGCGTACAAAAGGATCATTGTACGCGGTTTCGCGTTACTGTAGGCCAATTACAGGTTGGCGTCCAGAAACTCTTTCAGTTGTGACTTAGACAGTGCGCCGACTTTGGTCGCAGCCACATTGCCGTCTTTGAACAGCAACAGAGTCGGAATACCACGGATACCAAATTTTGGTGGTGTCGCGGCATTGTGATCTATGTTCAGCTTTCCGATAGTCAGCTTGTCTTGGTACTCGTCTGCGATTTCGTCAAGAATTGGCGCGATCATTTTACACGGTCCGCACCACTCAGCCCAAAAATCGACTAAAACTGGGCCTGCAGCGTTAATCACATCGTTATCAAAACTTGCGTCTGTCAGCTGCACAATCTTGTCGCTCATCTTCCACTCCAATGGTTGATTTTCAACGCTGATTCTATTTTAACCAGCAAATCGATGCCCTATTTGAATTGAATACGTTTCGTATTGCAACCCTAAGCTGATATTCTATACGAATGAAGACGACTCATATCACAGAGCAGAAATTTGCCGACCTGGGACTAAACCCCCTGGTTTTACAAGGACTGGAAGACAAGGGGTTTCATAACTGTACCCCTATCCAGGCCCTGGCATTGCCGGTATTGCTCTCCGGCCGTGACATTGCTGGTCAGGCACAAACAGGGACTGGTAAGACCCTGGCTTTCCTGACAGCGACCTTTAACCATTTGATGCTGAACCCAGCATCCGAGGAGCGAAAAACCAATCAGCCCCGTGCAATTATTATGGCACCTACACGGGAACTGGCCATTCAGATTTACAATGATGCCGCACCGTTGCTGGCAAGCACTGGCCTGAAAGCCGGTCTGGCTTATGGTGGCGAAGCGTACGAAAAACAGAAACAGCACCTGGAAAACGGTGTAGATATTCTGATCGGCACCTGTGGCCGTATCATCGATTTCTACAAGCAGCGTGTGATAGATCTGCACAGCATTCAGGTTGTGGTACTGGATGAAGCCGACCGTATGTTCGATCTGGGCTTTATCAAAGATATCCGTTTCCTGTTCCGACGTATGCCAAGCCCGAAAGGACGCCTGAACATGCTGTTCTCTGCCACCCTGTCATACCGGGTCAAAGAGCTGGCGTTCGAGCACATGAACAACCCGGAAAGCGTGGTGGTTGAGCCTGAGCAAAAAACCGGTCACCGTATCCAGGAAGAGCTGTTCTACCCGTCCAATCAGGACAAAATGCGTTTGCTGCAGACCCTTATCGAAGAAGACTGGCCGGATCGCGCCATCATTTTTGCCAACACCAAACACCGTTGTGAAGACATCTGGGCGCACCTGGAAGCCGATAACCACCGTGTTGGCCTGCTGACCGGCGACGTGCCGCAGAAAAAGCGCGTACGCATTCTGGAGCAGTTCACCCAAGGTGAAGTTGATATCCTGGTGGCAACCGACGTTGCAGCGCGCGGTCTGCACATTCCTCAGGTGACTCACGTCTTTAACTACGATCTGCCTGACGATGCCGAAGACTATGTTCACCGTATTGGCCGTACCGGTCGTGCCGGCGAAAGCGGTCATTCCATCAGCTTTGCCTGTGAAGAATACGCCATTAATCTGACGGCGATTGAAACCTACATCGAGCACACGATTCCGCAATCAAAATACGATGCCGAAGCGCTGCTGGATGATCTGCCGCCACCGGTAAAATTCCAGCGGGCACCTCGCCAGAGCGGTGGTCGTCGCAACAGTGGTTCCCGTCAGGGACAAGGACAGGGACGCCAGCGCAGTAATAACCGCCGTCGCTCACCACAGAAAACACAGTAACTGAAGAAGACGCTATGGAAAGTTGTGTCGTATCCCCGCTGTATGCAGCCATTGACCTTGGCTCTAACAGTTTTCACATGTGGATCGTGCGTGAAGTCGCAGGCAGTGTGCATACGCTGGCTAAAATCAAGCGCAAAGTACGGCTGGCAGCCGGCCTTAACGGCCAGAATGAACTGAGCCAGGAAGCCATGCAGCGCGGCTGGGAATGCCTGGCAATGTTTGCAGAACGATTGCAGGATATTCCGGCTGAACGGGTCCGCATTGTTGGTACCGCGGCACTGCGAACCGCCGTGAATGCCGAAGACTTTCTTTCCAGAGCCATCAGTATACTGGGTCACCCCATCGACATTATTCCTGGTGAAGAGGAAGCACGCATTATCTACCAGGGCGTTGCACACACCTCTGGCGGTCAGGGAAAACGCCTGGTCGTCGATATCGGTGGGGCCAGTACTGAAGTCATTATCGGTGAAGGTTTTGATGCCAAGGCACTGACCAGCCTGAAAATGGGTTGTGTCACCTGGCTGGAACGCTATTTCAAAGACAGGCACTTGTCAGCCGACAATTTCAGCGCGGCAATCCTGGCGGCAAAACAAGCCATTGCGCCTATCGTGGAGCCCTACCGCAAACTGGGTTGGGACCACTGTGTCGGCGCCAGCGGCACCGTACAGGCGCTGCAGGAAATCATGGTTGCCCAGGGCATGGACGAGCTGATCACCCTGTCTAAACTCAAGCGTCTGCAGCGTCAGGCCATGCAATACGAACGCCTGGAAGATCTTGATATTGAAGGGCTGACATTAGAACGGGCCCTGGTGTTTCCGAGTGGCCTGTCGATTCTCATCGCCTTGTTTGAATCGCTGGACATCCAAACCATGACACTGGCCGGCGGCGCCCTGCGCGAAGGCATGGTGTATGACATGATGAGCCAGATGCGTCACGACGATGTGCGAGCCAGAACCCTGAACAGCCTGCAATACCGTTTTCAGGTTGATACCGAACATGCGCAAACCGTGGCCGACACCGCGCAGGCTTTACTGGAGGACTGTCAGCCCGCCTGGCAGACCGATGAGCAAGCCCGCTCTTTGCTCCAGTCCAGCGCCATCTTGCACGAAATAGGCACAGGTATCGGCTTCAAGCAAAACGGCGATCATGCCGCCTATCTGGTCCAGCATCTGGACTTGCCCGGTTTTACCCGCGCGCAGAAACACCTGCTGGGCGAGCTGCTGCGCAGGCACAGGGACAACCTGACCAGCCTGCCGGAACAGCATGCCATCCCCGCAATCAACGCTGTGCGTATCTTGCGCCTGCTGCGCCTGGCGGTCATTCTCTGCCACCGGCGTGACAGCCAGCACCAGCCCCCTGCGCACCTGACGGTCGATGACAATCAGCTCACCCTGATACTGCCAAAAGCCTGGCTGACAGCCAATCCGCTGACTAATGCTGAGTTACAACAGGAAGCCCACCGCCAAAGCGATCTCGGCTGGCCACTGCAGATCAGCGAAGAAAGCTGAACGCCTGCCACATAACACTGTGGCTCAAGCCAATACTCATAAAAAAGGCTCCCGACGGGAGCCTTGTCTGATCGTAGAATCGAGTATCTTTAACCTGTGATACCGCTGTGACGCAGCAGGGCATCGATCTTAGGCTCGCGGCCGCGGAAGCGTTTGAACAAATCCATCGGCTCCTCACTGCCACCGCGCTCAAGAATACAGGCCAGGAAATCCGCCCCGGTTTGCGGGTTAAAAATACCTTCTTCCTCGAAGCGGGAATAGGCATCGGATGACAGCACTTCAGCCCACAGGTAACTGTAGTAGCCCGCGCTGTAACCACCAGCAAAGATATGGCCGAAACTGTGCGGGAATCGGCCCCATTCCGGGCTTGGCAGCACAGACACCTGACGCTTGATAGCAGCCAGTGTATCGAGCACCTGCGCGCCCGTTTCCGGATCGTAATTGGTGTAGAGTGAGAAATCGAACAGACCGAATTCCAGCTGGCGCAGCATACCCAGTGCAGAATGGAAATTCTTCGCCGCCAGCATTTTCCCCAGCAATTCGGCCGGCAAAGGCTCACCGGTTTCATAATGGCCGGAGATAAAAGCCAGCGCCTCTTCTTCCCAGCACCAGTTTTCCAGGAACTGACTCGGCAGTTCTACCGCATCCCAGGGCACACCATTGATGCCAGAGACCGAAGACTCATCAACCTTGGTCAGCATATGGTGAATACCGTGGCCGGTTTCGTGGAACAGGGTCACCACTTCATCGTGGGTAAACAGCGCTGGCTTACCGCCAACCGGTTTGTTGAAGTTACAGGTCAGGTAGGCCACCGGGGGCTGCAGACTGCCGTCCTGACGCACGCGGCGCACGATACATTCGTCCATCCAGGCACCACCGCGCTTGTGCTCGCGGGCATACAGATCCAGATAGAAACTGCCGCGCAGCTCGCCGCTGGCATCAAAAATATCGTAGAAACGGACACTCGGATCCCAGACATCCACGCCTTCACGCTCAGTCACTGTCATGCCAAAGACACGCTTGAGCACCTCAAACAAGCCGGACACCACTTTCTGCTCCGGGAAATACGGCCGCAGCTGCTCATCGGAAATGCTGTATCTGTGCTGTTTCAGTTTCTCGGCATAGTAAGGAATATCCCAGGGCTCCAGTGCATCGGCACCGAACTCGCTGCGGGCAAACTCACGCAGCTCTGCCACTTCCTGTTCGCCCTGCGGCTTAGCGCGGGCGGCCAGATCATTGAGGAAACCCAGCACCTGATCGGTGGATTCCGCCATCTTGGTGGCCAGCGACTTCTCGCTGTAGGTATTAAAGCCCAGCAAACGGGCCAGTTCATGGCTGAGTTTGAGTTTTTCAGCAATGATTTCACTGTTATCCCATTTGCCTGCGTTCGGGCCGCGATCCGAGGCACGGGTCACGAAGGCTTCGTACATTTCACGGCGCAGTTCGCGATTATCACAGTAGCTCATGACAGGCAGGTAGGAGGGAATTTCCAACGTAAACAGATAACCCTGCTCACCTTTGTCTTCCGCCGCCGCCGCCGCCGCTTGCAATGCCGACTCCGGCAGACCTGCCAGCTCGCCGGCATCGGCAATCAGCTTGCTCCAGCCCATAGTGGCATCGAGCACATTGTTGCTGAAAGATGACGACAGCTCGGACAGACGCTTGCTGATTTCGCCATAGCGGTGCTGTTCACTCGCGGGCAGGCCGATGCCCGACAACTCGAAGTCTTTCAGTGCATCGGTGATGGATTTTTTCTGCGCCTGGGACAGGGTCGCAAACGCATCGCTGTGGCGGATACTTTTGTAGGCTTCATACAGACCCTTGTGCTGACCCAGCCAGGTGCTGTAGTCCGACAGCATTGGCAGACAGCTTTCATAGGCCTCGCGCAGTTCCGGGCTGTTTTTCACCCCGTTGAGATGGCCCACCGGTGACCAGATGCGATTCAGACGATCATCGGTTTCCGCCAGCGGCGCACAAATGCTGTCCCAGCTGGGTGTCTCGCCGCTGGCCAGGACGTCTTCTACCTTGGCCCGGCAGTCTTTAATGGCCTGCTCAACCGCAGGAAAGATGTGTTCGGGTTTGATTTGCGAAAACAGGGGCAGATCTGTCATGGTCAGTAATGGGTTCGACATCAGCGTATCCTTTTTAAGTAGGTTCCTGAGGAAATGCGTCTGCATAAGGGGATTTTCAATCCCTTCGCGCAATTTAGGCTCGCAGTTCACTCTATTTTAGTGGCCGCGAGGATGACAGACCACAATCCCGCTGCATAATCGGCCGGATTACGCCATAATAACGCCCTTCGTCGACCATCACAGAGTAACCCATGCTGAGTTATCGCCACAGTTTTCACGCCGGCAACCATGCTGACGTGATCAAACACATAGTCCAAAGCCTGATCCTTGATGCGCTCAAGCAAAAGGACAAACCTTTTGTGTATCACGACACCCACTCGGGTGTGGGGCGTTATGATCTGCAGGATGAGCGCAGTGAAAAAACCGGCGAATACCTGCAAGGCATTGCACGCCTGTGGCAGCGCGACGATCTGCCGGAAGCACTGGCCTCTTACCTGGATGCCATCCGGGTTCTGAACCAGGGTGACACCCTGCGCTACTACCCGGGTTCACCCAAGGTGGCCCGCGCCCAGATCCGTGACCAGGACCGCATGATCCTGACCGAACTGCACCCAACCGATTTCCCGCTGCTGCTGCAGGAGTTTCGCGGCGATCGTCAGGTACGTATCTACAAAGAAGACGGTTTTGCCCGCCTCAAAGCCAGCTTGCCGCCCAAAGAACGGCGTGGTCTGGTGCTGATCGACCCGCCCTACGAGCTGAAACACGAGTACATGGATGTGGTGAAAGCCATAGGTCAGAGCGTCAGACGCTGGGCGACCGGCACTTATGCCATCTGGTACCCTGTGGTATACCGCAGCAATATCGACGCCATGCTGGAAGAGCTGGAGAACCTGGGGATCCGCAACATTCTGCAGATTGAACTGGGTGTCGAGCCGGATACCGAAGAGCGTGGCATGACGGCCTCGGGCATGATTGTCATCAACCCGCCGTGGAAGCTGGAAAGCCAGATGGCTGCCCTGCTGCCCTGGCTGCAGTCTGTGATTGCACCCACCCGCGGCCACACCACACTGCGCTGGGTGGTGCCGGAATAATCCCCGCCGTTTAATGATCTCCGGTGCAAAGCCAGGCATGCTGCACCGGAATGATTAGCCCTTCCCTAACTTCCCGGCATCAAGATCACCACAGATTCCACGGCAAAGACGTCAGTTTCGCCGAACCTAGCATCTGAAGGCGACTTAGGTATACACTGTCGTCCAGCTAAGATTTCACAGCATAGAGAGAACAGTCATGGCAACGCATTTTGATTACATCTGTATTGGTGGCGGCAGCGGCGGGATTGCATCAGCTAACCGCGCGGCAATGTACGGCGCAAAAGTCGCGCTGATTGAAGCCAAAGCCCTGGGCGGCACCTGTGTCAACGTCGGTTGTGTACCGAAAAAAGTGATGTGGCACGGCGCTCAGATTGCAGAAGCCATGCATCTGTATGCCAAAGATTACGGCTTTGACGTGGACGTGAAAAACTTCAACTGGGCAACCCTGGTGGAAAGTCGCGAAGCCTATATCGGCCGCATCCATCAGGCCTACGATAACGTGCTGGGCAAGAACAAGATTGAAGTGATCAACGGCTTTGCCAAATTCGTAGATGCCAAAACCGTGGAAGTGAACGGCCAGCATTTCACTGCCGATCATATTCTGATTGCCGTTGGCGGTGAGCCAACCATCCCGGACATTCCGGGTGCAGAGCACGGTATCGACTCAAACGGTTTCTTCGAGCTGACCGAGCAGCCTAAGCGTACTGCTGTTATCGGCGCCGGTTACATCGCAGTCGAAATCGCCGGTGTGCTGAGCGCGCTGGGTACAGATACCCACCTGTTCGTACGTAAAGAATCGCCGCTGCGCAGCTTCGATCCCATGATTGTCGACACCCTGGTCGAAGTCATGAACAACGAAGGCCCGACCCTGCACACCCACTCAGTGCCCAAAGAAGTGGTGAAAGAAGCCGATGGCACCACCACGCTGCATTTTGAAAACGGCGAATCACACAATACCGACCTGCTGATCTGGGCCATCGGCCGCAACCCTGTGACGCACAAAATCAACCTGAACGCGACCGGTGTGGAAACCACAGGCAAAGGCTACATCAAGGTCGATGAATTTCAGCAGACCAATGTGCCTGGCATCTACTGTGTCGGCGACATCATGGACGGCGGCATCGAGCTGACTCCTGTGGCCGTCAAAGCCGGCCGTCAGTTGTCTGAGCGCCTGTTCAACAACAAGCCAGACGCCAAAATGGACTACAAACTGGTGCCAACCGTGGTCTTCAGCCATCCGCCAATCGGCACTATTGGCCTGACAGAGCAGGAAGCCATCGCCCAGTACGGCGAAGAGAATGTGAAAGTGTACCAGTCCGGCTTTACGGCCATGTACACAGCCGTCACCAGCCACCGCCAGCCTTGTAAGATGAAACTGGTCTGCGCCGGTCCGGAAGAAACTGTGGTCGGCCTGCACGGCATTGGCTATACCGTGGACGAAATGATCCAGGGCTTCGGCGTTGCCATGAAGATGGGCGCCACCAAAGCCGATTTCGACAGCGTGGTTGCCATCCACCCAACCGGCTCGGAAGAGTTTGTTACCATGCGTTGATCTGCAGGATCACGTTCAGCATTAACATACAAAAGACCAGCGGAATTGCTGGTCTTTTTATGTCCACGTCACCTCAGCGCTGTTACAACATGTCGCGCTGTTTATACTCTTCCGTGTATTCGGGTAAAGATACTGTTGTGGTCATATTGCTATAATCTTACCGGTATTAACCGCAGCTTTCAGTTTCTTTCGCCACATCAATATACTGGCGTATTATTTTGTCTAACTCTGGCAATTGCTCATCAGTACAACTAAATGCAACTTCATAGACACCATGAATCGGAGTTCTTAAAAATTCTTCCACGCCATACCCATGGGTACACACTGTGTATTGATAAAATGATTCGTACCCCATGTAGCGGTATTGTTTGTCTCGAACAAATGGAATGACCTCAGTTTGAGCTTTTTTATGAAACCCCGTCATTTTGAACGACAGCAAGGCAAAAGCTCCTGCGCCGACAAAGGCCAGCGGCCCGACCATCAGGGTGGCAATCACGCACACTACAATGCCGATATAGGCCATGCCCCGCGTTGCCTTGTAGAAGATTTCCGGTACCCGTTCTGTTTTCTGAACAATGATGCCTTTGGGGGTGATTTGACCTTTGTAGTCGTAGTCGGCATTAAACAAAAAATAAATAATTGGCAGAAAAATTAATACCATTCCCCCGCATAAAAGCAGCGCGACGAGATCTGGATGAAAGTAGTTAGTTACTCCGACAAACCCACCTCCCAGCCCACCCAGTATTAACGTGCTTAAAAGCTTAACTTTGGTTCGCAAGACACACTCCCATTCATGCACCACCTTAGCCTCCAGTACTTGCTGGTGTTGTTGGTGCTTATACTCTTCCGTGTATTCGGGTAAAGATACTGTTGTCACCATGATTCGATATCCTTACCGTGCTTCACCAAAGCATTCCCTCTCTTTTGTTACATCAATATACTGACGAATAATCTTGTCTACCTCAGGGAATTGTTCTACTTGACAATAGATCTTCACCCAATATTCAAGATTATTATTTCTCTCAAAATCGAGCACATCATAATAGTAAGCAAAAACTGAGTACTGATAGATTGGGTCTTGTTCTCGTCCTTCATATTCATATTGATGGCTTAAAATGAATGGAATAACCTCAATTTCGACCTTTTTATGAAAGCCCGTCATCTTAAACGACATCAAAGCAAAAGCCCCTGCGCCGACAAAGGCCAGCGGCCCGACCATCAGGGTGGCAATCACGCACACTACAATGCCGATATAGGCCATTCCCCGCGTTGCCTTGTAGAAGATCTCCGGCACCCGTTCTGTTTGCTGAACAATGATGCCTTTGGGAGTGATTTGGCCTTTGTAGTCGTAGTCGGCATTAAACAAAAAATAAATAATTGGCAGAAAAATTAATACCATTCCCCCGCATAAAAGCAGCGCGACGAGATCTGGATGAAAGTAGTTAGTTACTCCGACAAACCCACCTCCCAGCCCACCCAGTATTAACGTGCTTAAAAGCTTAACTTTGGTTCGCAAGACACACTCCCATTCATGCACCACCTCAGCCTCCAGTATTTGCTGGTGCTGCTGTTGTTTATACTCTTCCGTGTATTCGGGTATAGGTACTGTTGAAGTCATACGTCCTCTATGTTTACTGAAATCAGTTGATGGCCTAGCATATCGCTTGCCTGGCCATCTTTCATCACATCCGATTGTGCCTGGAGCTGCGGATGCACCTGATGTTTATAATACTGTGCCGTCTGTTGTGATTCGGCAAAGGGGTTGTGGTTGTTCACCACGGCAAACACCCTGATGGTATCAATACGCTCGACCCAGATAGGAATATCCAGCACCAGCGTCGGCCCCTTGTGTTCATCAAATTCCCAGCCGCCCCGGGCGATATCCTGCTCGGTCAGCTGACAGGTAAAAGCGTCAACTTTGGTGGTTTTGTAGTACCCTTCGTAGACTTCCCGCTCCCGCAACCCAGAGACAGTAACGCCGACATCAATACGCTGCCCGGGTCGTTGCTGCGGAAAAGTGAGCCTCAACTGCTGCTGAAAGGTATACGGCAAAGGCGCATAAGGGGAGGCAACTTTGCCCGGTAGTTGCTTAGCACTTTTGACAACCGCCTCAATTTTCGGCTGATTGAGAATTTGCAGCAGCGCCTGATATTCAGTTTCTGCAGTCCAGTCACCTTTGGGCTCTTCCCCCCAGACACTGTTGCGCAGCCAGCTTTCCAGCGGTGATTTCTGCAGGGCATTGATGATCACCGAGACCACCAGATAAGCGATCCCCAGCCAGAACCAGGCCGTAACCATCCAGCCTTGCAGCACCACTCCGATTGCTAATCTGTTCGCTGAGCCCAACACACTATTTAACGCCAACCCTCCCCAAGCTATTCCTTGTCCGGCAAGAATTGCCGCTTTAAGCTTGAGTAATGTTTGTTCAAACATGAAATCAGCTTTCTCAGCATCCTGCCAGGTTATATAGGCCTCCCACCCCGCCGCGACAACGCCCAGCATGCCAGCCAGCATGGAGCGCTGAAGATAGCTTTTGGCCAGTAATTGAGCTTCCGAATTAGCTCCCTTGCGAGCTAGTTCATTTATTTTCTTTTTTAGTAAATCTGGATGCTGCTTCACCCTATCAAATGCCAGTCCGCGGAAGATCTCACTGGTGGCATGCATCAGCCAGGCGGTGCTGAAACCCACCACATGGCGCTGGGTATTCACGTCGGCATTGGGTGTGGAGGCCAGCGTCTCTTCCACTGCGTATTGTTGGGCGACCACGTTAATAGCATTAAGAAACGCCACAATAAAATCGAGCCGGCCGAGCCGACTGAACCCCTGATTGGCCCTGTCCAGAATACTGTTGAACGCCTGCAATTTTGCGCCGTTGAAACTGTCGTATACCCCAGGTGCCTCGGTGACCATCCGGGCGACACGGGTTTCCATTTTCTGCTGCTTCAGTTCCAGCGCTGCCCGCTTGGGTGAGTCAGCAGGCATCCGCCTGAGCTGTTCATCCAGCGACTGCCACTCTGAGACCGCACCGCTAAAGCGCTGACGGAAGGCCTGACGGGTCTGCTCAAACGCCGGATTCAGACCGATTTTGCCCTGAGAGATCTGTTCCAGACTCCAGGTCATCGCCGCGACATTGAAGCCACCGCGAAAGCCGCCTTTTTTCATGGTGATCCCTAAATAGGTAAAATACCCCTTCTGGAATCCCATGCCTGCCGTTTTTTTCACCGCTTCAATGGCACTGTCAATCAAACCGCCCAGCGGCACCGTCATGGATAAGGTTTTTTGGTAAAGTGCCGATTCTGTCCCCAGCCCAAAACCCAGCACGCTGTTAAGACCGGCGACCACACCTGTCACAGGGACAGACTCACGCTGCAGATCAAGCACATCGCTTTCTTTCACCAGTTCATCGGCTTTGGTATAGAACTCCGCCGAGAAAAATGAGGTGGCCAGTGCCATCAGGTTATCCGGTGTCTCCTGCACCAGCGCCTCGGCCAGCTTCTGCTGCATGGCGTCATCGCTGGCGCTGCTGTTGAGTGCAGGCAGGATCTCCCCGAAGAGTTCCATCAGATAAGCCATGTGATCGCTGTACAGCATGTCCAGCCCGAGACGCATCGGCTCAGTACCCAGTGTGGGCAAGGCGGCTAACAGCCGGTCAAAGGCGCCGGGGATCGCCGCATACGCGCCCGCCTGCGACGCCAGATAGGCTTTATAAAAGGTATCCAGCCCGTCCCAGTTTACCTGTGAGTGGGCTTTTCGACGTTCGGTATATTCCTGCACATAGTCTTCAACCCCGAAAAAGCCCATGGCTTCCAGCTTGGCCTGCGCCTTGAGACTGGCCTGTTTGTATTGGTTAAGCAGCTCAAGCCTGGCTGACAAAGTATTATCTGGTCCCGTATGCAGTACGGGTATCTGATACTGATATTCCAGACAGGTATCCAGTGCGCTTTCAAAATCAAGCCACTGTTCCGGCTGGATTACCGGCATTTTATCTTGCGGGATCGACACCCGAACCATGGAGCGAATGGCTTCTGCCAGCACCACTTTGCGGTGGGTTTGCTCATCGGGCGTGGTGGTCAGTACCGGCTCCAGCAGGGCAAGATAGAGATCGCTCAGGTCGGCCAGCGGATCGTCCAGAGCCACTATCTGCTGTCCGTGTGCTGACGGTGCCTGATAGGTGTAACTGGCCAGTGTCTTTTTCGGCGGGACATGAATAAAATCGTTCGGTTTGCCGGGCTCACCTGTCAGCGGCGCGCAGGTTCCGGCAAAAGGATCCAGCCCTTCGACGTTCACATCGGCAACAGCACATTCCACCGTGGCGACATCAGCGCGATGAGTATGCTGACCCGATTCATTCAGATCGACTTTGCGCAGCCAGTTGTCGCGGGCCTGTGCATCGGTGAGATAAAAATCGCAGATACGATCTGTCCAGCGCTTCACGGAATAGGCCAGGTAATACGGACTCGCCGTGGCGCAGAGAATATCGCTTTTCGGCTGCTGAGGCTCCGCCTTTGCGCGTGCTTGCGCCGTGTGGCCTTCTACCCGGCGAAACTCCCCCTGCTCAATCTTGTATTCTTCCAGCTGCCACGCTTCCGATTCTGGCAGCGGATGCAGCGCATACAGCCAGCCGTCACGGATCTGACGCAGGGTGTAGGGTATCTCTGCTGACTGAAAAATCCCCCCGGAAAACACCTCTGTGTCCTGAACGGGGTGCAAGCCCTGTCCTTTTTCGTTACGTGCATCAATGGCGTAACGCACCGGGGAAAGGGCCGTAAACTGACCTGCTTCCGCTTCAGCCACTTTCACCACAGGAAAGTCGACCCAGCCCTGCGACTGATTGCTGATGGCGAAAACGCCGTCTCCCAGCATCATTGCAGAAGCCGGGTAACGTGTGTCCTGACCATGGGTGTAAATCCCCACCGACTCAAGGTAAACCTGACTGCCAATGCTCAGGTGTGTTTTGTTATCACGCCAGAATGGATTGAGTGACAACAATGATTCCAGCGTCATCTGATAATGGTCTGCGATACCGGATAAGGTCTCTCCCTCAACCACGGTGTGCTTTTTACGTTGCCCGCCATTTTCTGTCAGCGGGATAATCTGCTGCATGTCCAGCTTCACACCATGTTGATCCAGAAAGGCGGTATCGACACTGTTAATGGCATCGTCAGTCAGTGCTTCCTGACTATAGAGCAGGTATTGATCCTGAACCGTCTGGCCGTTTCGCTGCCAGAGGGCAAGGATGAATTCGAGCGGTTGATCAATCGCGGGCTCAGGATACATGGCCTCCGCACGGCTCTGGGTAACCTGAAAACGCGGATAGGTTTCCCCCATACAACGGTATTCGCTGATCAGTTTGCCTGCCAGAAAGTGATAGAGGTAGCCTTTGGTCGGCAGGCCCAGTTGCTCTCCCATCTGAATCGCCGGGCGAACAGGCACAAAGGCTTCCTGAATCACTGCGGCAGACTTGTCGTGCGGCAGGACAGCATCCACTCCCAGAGTTACCGAAGGACTGGTTCGCCACTTCACCCTGAGTGACTTCTCTTCATCCTTCCTGACTTCGCACGACACATGAGTATGCTGGCCCTGCGCTTTCTCTGACCATTGCGTGAGCGGGCCTTCTTGCTCAGACTGATTTAATTGCAGCGACAGATAAGGTTTGACGTATTGTCGGTACAGCGCCGGCCGGCAAGCAAATGCCACAGAATAGGCATATTCAGGTACAGGCTCTGTCTCTGGAACCGGTTCAGGTTTAGAGCTGTAAATTCGCTCATCCAGTGGCTGATAAGCGGCTTTGACAAAACGTTTGGTCGGTTTGATATCGGACGACATGAAGAAAGCACCGTTGGGATCAAAAATGGCCCTATTTTAAGCAGTACGCCGGTTATGCGCATTTGGCATTATGTCGTAAACAGCCGGCAAATTCACAGTTGCTGCTGGCAATACAACTATTTATCTTGTTTTGCGCTCAATATCACAGCCACTCACCGCACTTTCTGGTGCCAAAATAACGCCAGCCGGATTGTCACCGTGACCAGAACGCCGCAACCCATTACAATCATCAAATCACTTTTTCTGTTGATCTATCAGGTGTCTGCATGGCCCATCAGCTCGATACACTGGATCTCAATCTTATGCGCTTGCTCAAGGCGGTGGTTGATCATAAGAGTATTAAAGTCGCGGCGGCACAGCTCGGGATCTCTCAGCCCAGTGCCAGCCGTGGTGTGGCCAGATTAAAGACCACGTTCAACGACCCGCTGTTCGTGCGCAAGCCGCACGGTGTGGAGCCCTCTCCGATGGCGCTGCGCTTAGCCGAAGAGTTCGACAACATCCTGGCGCCCATTGCCAAGGTGTTGCACGAGTTTGAGGATTTCAGTGCCCTGGCGTATGACGGCCAGCTCTCGCTGGTCATCGATCCGTATCTGCTCGACGAGCAGGGAGCGCGCCTGCTGAGCGGCTGTTACCAGGCCTTTCCCCGCGCGACGTTTTCCTTTTCCAGCTGGAACAATAACAGCCAGGGTGAAATGCTCGAAGGCATGCATGATTACTGCATTCTGGATCAGGAAACCGAGCTGTCGAACGACATCTATATGCGCCCACTGTTTACGGAAAAGCGGATGATACTGGCCCGGCATAACCACCCGAGCCTGTCGCTGGATAAAGACAGCAACGACTGGGAGGCGGTCGCGCAATTGCCGATTGTGTCTCTGCCGTCCCCCGCTTCGTACAATCCTTTGTGTACCGTGGAGTCTGAATATCAGCGCATGGGCTATCAGCCGAACGTACTGCTCAAAACCTACAGTTTACGCGTCGCAGCCGAGATGCTGCTCAATACCGATGCCATCATGTACGCCAGCAAAAGCTCCATCCGGCTTTTTCCGGATCTGGTGGCTTACCCTATGCCTGCCGTCAACCGGGAATTCAGCGACTTTGTTATCTCAGGCGGTTTTTTGCAGACCAACAGAAATCACCCGATGCACCAGCATTTACATCGTATTGTAAAGAACCTGTTCAAACACCCGCTCTGAACGACCAAGAGATATTCAAAAATGAATATCTCAATTACCTGTCCAGGCCGAATATCGCGGGCTACTCTAGCCTTACTCCATAACATTTTACTGCACAGTCAACAAAAGTACGGTTTCAGCGTTTTTCTCCCTGCTGGCGGGATTTCATGTCCTTCAATGTTATGCATTTAATTAAGTTCATTTAAAGGTGAATGATGTTTCTTGCACGAATCTTTCTGCTACTGGCTATCGCTTCTGAAGTCGCCGGTACCAGCACCATGAATCTGCTCGGCCAGCAAGACGCACTCTGGGGTTATGCGGTCATGTATCTATTGATCACTGTGTCTTATTACTTCCTGTCGCTGGCGGCGAAGAGAATTGCCATAGGTGTAGCGTATGCGATATGGGAGGGGCTGGGTATTACCCTGATCACTCTGGTGTCACTGCTGGTGTTCAAGGCCGATTTGAACAGTCAGGAACTGCTTGGCCTGGGTTTAGCCGTGGCAGGTATTGTAATGGTGACGTTGGGTGAAGCGCAGCCAGACTGCCGTGCCACCCAGGCTAAGTCTTCAATACCGCACTCAACCTCAGCAAGGAGCCGATCATGAGTCAGTTCTTTACCCTGTCCTTCGGCTTTGTGGTGCTCGCGGCTTTGGTCGACATTGCCGCCAACATGGCACTGACCCGTTCGAACGGCTTCAAGCACAAACTCTGGGGAGGCTTGTCCAGTAACCGTTCACCAGTAGGTAATTGACTTTTGCCTACAGACCAAGAGCGTTTGGGTATGGTTGACGAGCCGAGACCGCCTGTACGACAGGCTTGATAGCCCACGTTTCTTGCAGGTTTCTACCAACGTGTGCATTCGGCCTCTGAACTTATCACCGGCATCTGAGGTGGTACCAAAGCTGATTTTGCGTTGAATAACGCTGCCACGTATTCGCCGTTCAGCTTCATTATTGGTAAGCGGGATGGATTCATGTTTTAGGAACAGCCACAAGCTTTGCCGATACTGCTCCAGTTTTTCGCAGCGACCTTTATACCTTTGAACAACAATCGACCGACCTTTCTCTAGCCAGTAGTCGCACCCTTTTTGAAGCCGCTACATCCGGCGGATGTATTGCTCATAACGTAGCGCATTCTGTTCGAAGTGATGACGAGTTCTAAAGATAGCGCTGGTGACAAGAGTCAGATGACGCCCAACTCTGGCGGTATACCCACCGCCACTGTAATCTGCGATTTGCTGCAGGTTTCGCTTGATATGAGACCAGCAGAGCTGGCGTCGGCTCTGTGGTATCCAGTTATAACTCGGGCACTGGTCACTGACGACAACGCCGGAGTATTCATCGCCCAGGATAACTTATGCTGAGTGGCTTGAACGTGAGTACAGGATTTTCTCGTAAACTAGGTCATCACTGGTCGCCAATCAACACCAACGCAGGCTGGACTCATCGTTTCTCGGGTGAGAGGTTTCATCGATATGTACCAGAGGCGCTTTTTGGATACTGTCCCGAACAGCCTGATGCAGAGGTGTCAGCATTGAAGCCACTTTAGTTTGTGCTTCGCTGATGGTTCCGATGGAAAATGTGGTGCCCAATTGGTCTTTGAGCAGCGATTGGATTTTACGGACACTCAGGTGAGACTGCCCGGCCAGAACGGCGGTGTAGCTGAGCAGGTTTGGGCCCATGATGCCTTGCGGCGTTCCTTCAGGTAAGCGGGCCCTGCTCACTTCTTTGCAATGTAGGCACTGCCCTGAGTAAAGCTGGTATTACGTAATCTCTACGCTGGGCTTGGGTATTTCATGGACCTGATGACGATAAAAGGGCCTTTTGTGATAAACCATCTCCGATTCACCACTACAAGGGCAGTGCGCCTCAGGCCAGCACTCCGCAACTGCGTCTGTTTCCTTTAGTGTGGAGCGTTGTCGTTGATGCCCTGTGTGACCCGGTTTAGCTCCTCTCGGATTGCGACCACCAGAGCTTTGAGCTTTTTTCGTTCAGCTCGCTCTTTGGGTCCATCGGCTGAAGGCGGCTTTGATGAGTTAGAGCAACTGGTTTTGAGTTTATCTTCATATTCACGAAGCTGCGCCCACAACTCTTTAATGATTGCATTCGCTTCATGGACATCTGAGGCAACGGGCGGGTGCGCTGCAAATTTGGATTTTTTCTTTTTCATGCTTTCAGCATGAAGCCTCAAAAGGATCACTCAACAGAAAATTGTAGATCCAGTGCTATTGGTCACACTTCAGAGGCTGTCAATGGGGGACTGGTGAACGGTTACGATCCCTGTCTAGCTAGACTACAAGAGGTAACTCTAGAACAGATATTGCCTCTACAATGGCTTGTGCAGAAGTACAATCTGAATGGTTAAATCCGATAAACACCTCTCCATGCTCTTCCATGATGATAAGATTGGATTCATTGTCACTAATAGATTCGACTATTTTATACCCAAGCTCTACAGTTCCATATTCAATTGGCTCAATTCTGGGAAACATAGTTGCATTAGGGTTTCTTGTAAATCTACGACTGTCATGTGTATGAATTAACTCAACAGCATTAGAGTTTTGATATACAATCATAGCCTCAACAGAATCAGATGATGGAACAAACGCACCCGAATAATGAAGTAAATTATCCCGTTGACAATAACTATGGATGACTGAGACCCTGTCTAAAGAAAGATTCTTATCTTTTCGCGTTTTTGTAGCCGTGATATAAACAACCCCTTCAAACTTTATAGAAAAATACCCATCAGTATAAGACCTGTGAAACATATTATATGAATCATATAATTCAGCTGCTCTATAAAAAAACTTCTTAACTTCATCAGGTAAAGTGTCAGCAACCGATTCAGATGAAATGCAAACTGGCGTATATTTTACTCTAATCGTGTCACATATTATATTATCCACCAGCTTAAGCGGCGAGACAGTGAAATGGCCCTGATAATAGGTGTCAGGTCGCATAATATTAAAGCAGTCTAAACTAGCTTCTCGCATTACTTTCTCTTTCTCAATTAGATCTTGATAGCAAGCAGCATGACTTTCATCCTCATAAGAAAAGGCTACAGAAATCGATTTATACGCTGTAGGCAAAGTGAACAAAATACTAGAAATGATATCTGGGCTAAAAGAACTCTTTAGTCTAAATATAAAATGCACTATCTCTGTATTAATAGACACAGTATCAATATCATTTACGCTATCCAATATCAATAAAGTAATATCATATTTATCAGCAACATTTTTAGCGCCAGATAAAAGAAACTCATCTCGAAACTCATCAACAAGACAAACGGTTACTGTGCTTCCAAAGATCGGCTTACTAAAATCATGCATACAAACTCCTAAAAAAATATTTGTGAAATAATAGAGCCAGGGAAAGCTTTACTATAATCAGGGGAACTATGGTGTGTAATTTTCAAACCGTTTTTAATAGCCAAAAATTGAATCAACTCGAACGAATGAAAGTTTTCTCTAGATATGTAATTTACAATGTCATTATTAACACGTATACTGACTTTTAAGTTTGCTGTATGTGAATAGGGATCAAACACGGGTTGCTCACTTGGCCAACTGCAAGAAACATCATCATTACCCAAAGACGTAGTTCTTGTCACTATCGATAAATTCTGAAACCCCTGGTAAATTGTATCCATTGAGTGAGACTCAATAAAAAGTGATGCACCTTTATTAGCAGCTGATTTGCACTGCAAAATTAATTCATTGAACTCGAGTATATTCAAATATCCACACGAATAACGAAGTAAAAAGAAAGCATCAAAATTACTAAAATTCTGGGGTACTTGGAAGAATGGTAGAGTGCCAATAATATAAGAGTTATCATCATAGTTTCCAGCATCTATAGCACTGCGCTTCATATCTAATGAACTATCAACAGCAACACAATCAAAACCCATTTTTCTAAGCTCTAAACCATGCATTCCCTGACCAGAAAATAACTCTACCACCCTCTTACAATTACTCGACGTAGTTTTAATTAACGTTTCAGTTTGCAAACAAAAATCCCTATCGTTTGAAATTGCATTGTACAGATCGGCATTCTGTAAATATAATGAATTAATGTTTTTCATTAACAATAGACTCTAAGTTTTGGTTATTTGATTTCCTGAATATAGGTAATAAAAACAATGGAAAAAATGCTACAATTCCCATTATCATTAACGTAGGAGTTGCTGAATATGATTCATAAATAATAGTAATAACAAATGCTCCCATACTGGAAAGCAATCTTTCAAAACTTGATAGTACAGATAACCCAAACACTCTATTTGAATCACTAAAAAAAGAATTATTCATTTCACTAAGTGAACCATATTCCAAATCACCAAATATAAACATACAAAAAGTAAATAAAACCAAAAGAAATGTATTATCAACAAATATACCCATCAACAAAAAACTAATAGAAAACAACGCTCTGAGATAAAATATTCTTTTTGTTAAATCTGGAATTATACTTACTGAAATATTTATTATGTAAATCAAGGATAGACCACTAACTAAATATGATAAGCCATACACCACTGTATTATTTACTAATCCTTCTCCAAATTCTAAATTAATGTAAATTTCAAATATCGGCATCCATATCACTGCATAACCACTGTATACAAAACCTAAAACGGCATTAAAAAACAATATAAATATAAAGTTTTTATCAAACAGAAAACCCATATATTCACTTTTGGAATGTTTTACTTCATCTTCTTTATTTTCAGAATAATAATCAATAATTAAAAATGAAAGAAGCGCATAAAACAATAGAAATGCAAACATAATATAAAACACCGTATCAAATCCATACTTAGTGGTTATAACAGCGCTTATTACCATACCCAAAAATGTTGCCAAGTTTGATACAACTCTTGCATTACTAAAAACTTTAGACTGATTTATCTGTAACTTTAACTTATTGCTGCTATTTACAATCCAGCCCTGCAAAACCCCTGAAAAATTAGAAATCCCAATCCCCCATAAAATGAATGAAATTATCATTATTTCAAATCGATCACTAAATTTAAACAGAATGGAAGATAAAGACTCAATCAATATACCTAAAATAAATACAATTTTTTTATTAATTTTATCAGCAAGAATGCCTAAAGGTACATCACTGCAAAATACAGTAATTGACATGATTGTATATCCCATGCCAATTTGCACAATACTAAACCCTTCTCCAAGCAGGAAAAGAGTCAGTATAGGAAATTTCATAGTCACAACGAAGCGATAAAGTCCTATAAGAGTGTAGTATTTAATTTTGATATTATTTGAATTTATTGTCCCCAAAACATTCATTTTTCACCTACAATTTCTTAAATCTTTGGATGACTTCGTTTATGGGCGGGATAGCGATATCAAATCCATGATCACCTAACTTAATTGGCTCACAATCGACGTCAGAGATGGTCTCACTTTTTGTACAACACTCAGAAAGATGCATAGGAAGGACTTTACAGTTAAATGAATAAACCATCTTGAACAAATCAATTTGGTTATTTCGAATAGAACCCTCACTTAAAAATAAATTTCCTTTCTCAAATTGTTCAAGGAAATAGGATGCACAAAAAACACTAAACTTATCGATGTTCGCGAACCAAACCTCTACCTTTTTCTTATCTTCATCCTTTAGTTTTTGATACGTAAGGTTAAGTTCAGTACTTTTTTTTTCATTTTCATAAGCCAATGTTCTGAACAGTTCTATCAGAGGTTCTAGGTTGCTGTCGAAAGCAAATTTAGGTGACGTATGAGCCTGCATATACATTGTCCAGTTTGTATATGTCTTGTCTGAGAATTTATATTTTTCTAATCCTTTATTACCCCAACTATGCTCTGCATTCACAAGAAACGTCTGAATTCTCAAAGATGCTGCAAATTTATGCTTAAGCAGCTTAGCAATAGTATCCACGTTATGCCTAATAGACACCGTCGTTGAATTTCTATTGAATGGTATCATGCTTAAGAAAACACCAATGTTTAAATCTAGAAGCTTTGTAACACAGCGTGAAATTTCTAATGGTTTTATGTCTTTCTTTAATGCTATAAGATCTTCTTCAAAGAAAGACTCAGCACCTAGATATACATTATACAAACCACTGTCTTTCAGTAAATCAAACTGATTAAATTTAATTAACGTGTCAGCTCTTGAGTAGATCATGTATTTAATATCAGGAAATCGTTTACTTATTGTTTTCAATAATTCAATTTTCTCCCTATGATGTCGTTTAGATGGCCCCAAAAACTCTAAATCAAAAAACAAAAACTTCCTAATACCGTCATTATAATAAGTGTCAATATCATGAACTATTTGGTCATTATTTCTAACCATCCATTTCTTTTCATACACATTAGAGTTATTTATAAAGCAAAAATCACAATTAAAAAGACAACCCCTGGTCGTCTCAATCGCCGCAACAAACAGTCTTTTTTTATCTTCATTTACAATTGAAGATTTATAATAAGGCAAAGAAATACTACAGGTTTCATAGCTATATTTCTTTTCTGTTTTAAATGTCAAACCTAAAAGCTTAACTAACGATTTTTCATCATGAATAACCGTAATGACATTTTCGCTTCCAATGCCAGTAAACTTAGTATCTATTGTTGATACTTGTCCATAGACAATAACTTTTGAATCCTTTCTTTTTCTTAATATATTTTGAACCAACCTCATCCCATAATGCGGAGCCGCTCCCTTTTCTCTGATAGCTACAATATAAAAGTCACTATCACAAGATAAATAATCACTTTCTTCATGCTCAGGATTAAGTACAAAATCGACAACATTAAAAGATATATTTTCTTTTATGTTCCTTTCAATAAAGCCCAATAAGTAGGATATAATTGGATCTTCATACGTGGCAATACAATTATATTTATCTGCCATTGGCGGTCTGATTATCGTTATATTCAAGAGCGGCTCCATTTAAAATTTAACCCTCTGACGATTGAAATGAAATGAAGCTCAGACGTGCATCATCCATTACAGCAGCAGGAGTTAATTCTTCGTTGAAAAAATCATTCATCACATCATCAATATTCATATCCTATTCCTTTAATGGTAAATTACTCAATAAATACAGCTTATCAATCAGCTGCATTTATCACACTACTTTAGAGATCATTATATTCATAGCATTACAACTTTATTTTTTGATAAATTGAGACTCAGATCTGCCGAACAATTATTATGTATATAGTAAATAAAGGACAAAAAATTGATTTCCCGTCCATTTTAGACTGTCTCAGCATAGGGGAAGTGGACAATACCGTAACTGTTCACCAGTAGGTAATTGACTTTTGCCTACAGACCAGAGCGTTTGGGTATGGTTAACGAGCCGAGACCGCCTGTACGACCTGCGCCAGTATAGACAGGCTTGATAGCGCACGTTTCTTGCAGGTTTCTACCAACGTGTGCATTCGACCTCTGAACTTATCACCTGCATCTGAGGTGGTACCAAAGCTGATTTTGCGTTGAATAACGCTGCCACGTATTCGCCGTTCAGCTTCATTATTGGTAAGCGGGATGGATTCATGTTTCAGGAATAACCACAAGCTTTGCCGATACTGCTCCAGTTTTTCGCAGCGACCTTTATACCTTTGAACAACAATCGACCGACCTTTCTCTAGCCAGTAGTCGAACGCTTTTTGAAGCCACAACATCCGGCGAATGTCTTGCTCAAAACCTACAGTTTACGCGTCGCAGCCGAGATGCTGCGCAATACCGATGCCATCATGTACGCCAGCAAAAGCTCCATTCGGCTTTTTCCGGATCTGGTTGCCTACCCTATGCCTGCCGTCAACCGGGAATTCAGTGACTTTGTTATCTCCGGCGGTTTTTTGCAGACCAACAGAAATCACCCGATGCACCAGCATTTACATCGTATTGTAAAGAACCTGTTCAAACACCCGCTCTGAACCACCAAGAGATATTCAAAAATGAATATCTCAATTACCTGTCCAGGCCGAATATCGCGGGCTACTCTAGCCTTACTCCATAACATTTTACTGCACAGTCAACAAAAGTACGGTTTCAGCGTTTTTCTCCCTGCTGGCGGGATTTCATGTCCTTCAATGTTATGCATTTAATTAAGTTCATTTAAAGGTGAATGATGCTTCTTGCACGAATCTTTCTGCTACTGGCTATCGCTTCTGAAGTCGCCGGTACCAGCACCATGAATCTGCTCGGCCAGCAAGACGCACTCTGGGGTTATGCGGTCATGTATCTATTGATCACTGTGTCTTATTACTTCCTGTCGCTGGCGGCGAAGAGAATTGCCATAGGTGTAGCGTATGCGATATGGGAGGGGCTGGGTATTACCCTGATCACTCTGGTGTCACTGCTGGTGTTCAAGGCCGATTTGAACAGTCAGGAACTGCTTGGCCTGGGTTTAGCCGTGGCAGGTATTGTAATGGTGACGTTGGGTGAAGCGCAGCCAGACTGCCGTGCCACCCAGGCTAAGTCTTCAATACCGCACTCAACCTCAGCAAGGAGCCGATCATGAGTCAGTTCTTTACCCTGTCCTTCGGCTTTGTGGTGCTCGCGGCTTTGGTCGACATTGCCGCCAACATGGCACTGACCCGTTCGAACGGCTTCAAGCACAAACTCTGGGGAGGCTTGTCTATCGCGCTGGTCTTGTGTGCCTTTACGCTGCTGGCTCAGGCCGTCAAAGAGATTGATTTGGCGGTGGCTTATGCGTCATGGGGCGCCATAGGCATTCTGGGCACCGCCATTGGCGGCTCTGTCTTGTTTAAACAGCGACTTTCACCGCTTGGCTGGACAGGTATTTTTGTGGTTATCGCTGCAGTAATTGTGATGAAAACCGCTTAAAGATGAAATGCTTTAATAAATAAAGACTAGATAAGATCCAATAGCGAGAGAAAATAACGCTCGCTATTGGGTGTTATAAAAACAAATTATGGCTGAATGGCAGTCACATATGGGTCCCAGTTAATTTCTTTAATCAGCTGATCATCTTTAAAGACTTGTACCCAGAATGTATACGCCGCTTTTTGCTGAGTACCCGGATTCGGGCGACCTGGCAGTGTGGCTTCAGCCTGAACATACGGCATGTAGGCCGTCTGGCGTACAAATGGTACGTTAACGCTGTCATTCATCGGAATACCGTCTTCCTGATAGACATAAACTTGTGTATTGCCCTGATACGCCGACCAGCCTTTGATCAAAGTACTGTTCCATTCATGTTCAGCGTCAATAAGAACTGAATAATGACTGCCATCTTCCGAAACACTCACTTTCGGAAACGCAGACCAGCGAATCACATCGCCGTTATTGACCTTAATGCTCAGTTCATAAGAACCCTGTGAATTATCGATAACCAGACTGGGATCAGCAAACATCTGAACGGCTTGATAGCCCTGTGCACCATTTTCAATTGCTTCGCAGTCGATGACGATTTCGACTTTATTAATATTTGCCATGACGTTGTTCCTCATATTTTTTTGTGAGCCCCCTTTTAACCGTGCTATTCGCTGAATAATAATTTAACCGAATGAAAAGCATGATTAAAAATTCCGGAGACGATAAAAATAAAGATCGATTCTTTATTTATTTTGTTATTTAGCAGTTAAATGAAGATTAACTTCATTGCTTATGAGGTTAGCTAATATTCTGGGGAATTCTAATTAATATCAAAAAATCAGAAATTATTTTTATATTTTAATTCAAAGGATTGTGAAAACTTCATTCAGATTATTTCTGTTATTTGATCCACTGCCATGATTACATGTAATCAATCTATTTATCATATACACACCCCGCCAAATTTATGACGGGGTGAGCACTATACTTTTCCAGGTGATTACATAGTAAAGCCGAACTGCAGGGCCGCACCATAATTGTTGTCCTGGCCGTATTGCAATGCCAGATCAACCGCAACCACGCCGAACGGACTCAGGCCGATACCGGCACTCATGGTATCTTCAGCAGAATCAGTCAGGCTCAAGCTGTAACCGGCACGGAACTGCACCCAGTCCCAGCCATTCAATTCCATACCCAGCCGTGCATATTGCGTCGCCAGATCAAACTCTTTGAAATATTTCTGCTCAGTCAGATCCACATCAGCGGCAGCGGTAAACCAGCTGTTACTGTATGCAGCACCCAGAGTGTATTTAGGCTCAACCAGCAAAGTCTTACTGGTAAATTTGCCTGGCTGACCTGCGGGGGATTCCGGTGTGTTGGTTTCCAGCTCCTGCTTAAACAAGTTACGGCCACTGAACCCTAGAGTTACTGTTGGGATCGGCTGGTAAGCCAGACCGATATCCAGGTTGAAGGCCGTATCATCCTGATATTCGTTTTCAAATTCGAAGTCACTGTTATCAAACTGGCTGACAGTGTTTTGGAAGCTCACGGCAATCAGCTGTTGAATCTTAGGTGAGATACCCACAGACACCTTCTGCTCCGGCAGGGAGACAGTAGGTAATTCGAAAGATTTACCCATGGTTAAACCGACATCGACGATGCCACCAGCAATCCCCAGCACATCAGACTGAAGATTGTCGAGATCCGGCGGATTCGAGCCATCCACACCAGCCAAATCATCAGGATCAATGTTGGCCTGAGCCAGGCTGACAATCTGTGCCTGAGTGAACAGGCTCATGCTCAGATAACGGTTCGGCACCGCAACGGCCGCTCCGATACTGATGTCAGCCTTGAGTTTACCCTCATCCATGCCCATCAGTGCCGCTTTCCATTCATTGACCAGGGAATCAGAAACCGGGCTGCCGCCGCTATTATCTATCGCCATTTCCAGTTCGTCATTAACATCCTGGAAATCTTCCACTTTCTGATTCAGCTCGTCCGGATCATGAATACTGACCCCCACCGCTGGCAATAACACGCCAAAATCATCGGTCTTATTATAATGTGCCACCAACGCCGGGTTATAAAAGCTGGCTGTCAGATAACTGGCGGACGCGACACCTGTGCCGCCCATCGCCACGCTGCGTGCATCTGCACCGTTTACCGCTGCCTGAGCGGAAAATGTGCTGACTGACAAAGCCGTAGCCACTGCCAGTGTGAGTCCCTGCAATTTAATATTCATAAGTATTAGTATTTTTTTGCCGTGAATTTGTCAAAAAAGTCATCAAGAAGCGCCCATTATATAAGCGGCTTTACGCTTAACAATGACAATGTCAATAACAGTGAAGTGCTGCACAAATCCCGCCGATGTGTAATACCAGCGTAAATTGTAATGCAAGATATATCGTTGTTAAACGTGAGTAACTTATCATAACGTCTAATTTACAATGCATAATTAGATGATTCTTTCAGAGAAGTATTCCATTGCAGTGATAAAAAATGTAACCTCCGACACGATTATATTAATAATAACTGCATGTTCATGCTGGGAAGAACCACTCAACTCAGCACAAAAACACGTTGTATCAGTTACTTAAAGGTCAATCATGTCAGAACAAGTGATAACTGGCGCAAACAAGCGTAAAGCGCCTTGGCTCATGTTTATTCTGCCATCATTCATCGGTGTGCTGCTGTTTATGGCACCAATCACCGTAGGTGGAGAGATAACCATCCCTATTGCCTTAATGGCAAAAGCAATCCAGAACCTGTTTGAAGGTAGCCTGACGGCCATCGTCACCACCGTCATCACCCTGACGGCGCTTTGCTCGACTCTGGTTCGCCTCATCAAACCCCGTTTTATTGAACGTAAACCTTTTATTGCCAATCTGTTTAAGCCAAGCCTGCCTTGGTACATCGTTCAATTACTGGGTGCGACCTTTGCCATCCTGACGTTTTTTAAAGTCGGTCCGGTTGCTATCTTTGACGGAAATACCGGCGGCTTGGTACTGAACGACCTGCTGCCCATGCTGTTTGCGGTCTTCCTGTGTGCGGGCTTTTTCCTGCCTTTGCTGACGAGCTTTGGTCTGCTGGAATTCTTCGGAGCAATGCTGACCAAAATCATGCGCCCGCTGTTTAACTTGCCTGGGCGTTCAGCTATCGACTGTATGGCATCCTGGTTGGCTGACGGCAGTGTCGGGGTCCTGCTGACCAGCAAACAGTATGAAGAAGGCTTCTATACCAAGCGTGAAGCGGCGGTTATTGGTACCACTTTCTCTGCCGTTTCCATTACGTTCAGTCTGGTTGTGATCGCGCAGGTTAACCTGGAACACATGTTCCTGCCTTTCTACGCCACTGTATGTCTGGCGGGTGTGGTGGCTGCCATTGTTGTTCCGCGCCTGCCGCCTCTGAGCCGTAAGCGTGATGAATTTGTCTGCGGTACCCCGGCCGATGCCAACATGGATGCCCTGCCTAACGGCCACACTGTGCTGAGCTTCGGTCTGGAAAAAGCCTTTGAGCGCGCCAACAAAGTCACCAGCTTGCGCAAAGTGGTCAATGACGGTGTCAAAGCCGCTGTCGATATGGTGTTCGGTGTCCTGCCTGTTGTCATGGCCATAGGTACACTGGCGCTGCTGGTTGCCGAGAACACACCTGTGTTTGACTGGCTGGGTAAACCCTTTATCCCGCTGCTGGAACTGCTGCAGATTCCGGAAGCAACTGAAGCATCTAAAACCATAGTCGTCGGCTTTGCTGATATGTTCCTGCCTTCGATTCTGGCAACGGAAATCCAGAGTGATCTGACTCGCTTTGTGATTGCAGCACTGTCTGTAACACAGCTGATTTATATGTCTGAAATCGGTGCTCTGCTGCTGGGCAGCAAGATCCCGGTGAAGGCCTGGGAGCTGTTCGTGATCTTCATTCTGCGTACCCTGGTCACCCTACCGGTTATCGCGCTGATGGCTCACCTGATTTTCTAAGACCACGCATAACATCCCCCTGAAAAAAGCGGCTGGAAACAGCCGCTTTTTTATACCTGCATCTCTGAGCACTTAATAAATCCTGTCCTCACTGTCCGGATCGAACAGCACCGCTTTGCTCACATCGACCGCGAATAAGAAATCGCGTCCCGACACAGGATGACTTTCAGGGTCTAATCTCGCGGTCACATCCTGATCGTTAAACTGTGTAACCACCAGCGTATCCGCCCCCGTCGGTTCCACCACATCCAGCTGATTATTGATATGTCTTTCAAACACTGCCGGCGAATTCGCCGTTGCCTGACGGATCTGCTCAGGACGAAGCCCCAGTATCACTTCACGATTCACCCAGGCTGACAAATCTTTTCCTCTCTCAGGCAAAGGAATACTGACCCGCTCGCCGTCCCGGTTATGCAGTTCTATCGCCAAGCCGTCATTGAGTGCTCTGAGGTAGCTGCGTATGAAATTCATCGAGGGTGAGCCCATAAAGCCCGCCACGAACATATTGACCGGGTTGTTGTAAATCTGCTCCGGGCTGGCAAGCTGCAGCAAGACACCGTCTTTCATCACAGCAATGCGGTCGGCCAGTGTCATGGCTTCAATTTGATCATGGGTGACGTAAACTATGGTGGTTTTCAGCCGCTGGTGCAGCTTCTTAATTTCAGTGCGCATTTCCACTCTGAGTTTGGCATCCAGGTTACTGAGCGGCTCATCAAACAGGTAAATCTGCGGCTCACGGGCCAGGGCTCTGCCCATGGCAACCCGCTGGCGCTGGCCGCCCGACAACTCTGCCGGCTTGCGGTCGAGCAGATGATCGATCTGCAGCATAGTCGCCACTCTGTCGACTTCCAGAGCAATCTGGGCCTGAGGCACTTTGCGCATTTCCAATCCGAAGGCGATATTGCGGCGTACCGTCATACTGGGGTACAGCGCATAAGACTGAAAGACCATGGCGATGTCCCTGTCTTTAGGCGACAAATGCGTCACGTCTTTGTCGCCTAACAAAATCGCGCCGTCACTGATACTGTCCAGCCCGGCTATAGTATTCATCAGCGTTGACTTACCGCAGCCGGACGGGCCCACCAGCACCAGAAACTCACCGCTGTCTATCTTGATATCTATCTCTTTCAGCGCGTGGTAATCGCCATAATGCTTATTTACGTCTTTGATATGTAAGCTCGACATCGTCATTATCCTTTGACTGCACCGGCAACCAGTCCACGCAGGAAATACTTACCGGAGATGATGTAGATAAAAATGGTCGGGATAGCGGCAATAATGGCGGCCGCCATATCCACGTTATATTCCTTTACACCGTGACTGGTGTTGACCAGGTTGTTGAGAGCGACGGTGATCGGCTGAGACGTCGGGCCGGAATACACCACACCAAACAGAAAGTCGTTCCAGATATTGGTGAACTCCCAGATTAGCGTCACAACTATGATCGGGCCTGAGAGCGGTAACACTATGTGGTAAAACGTCTGGAAAAAACCGGCACCGTCCAGCTTGGCGGCAGAAATCAGCTCAGTCGGCAGGCCCACGTAATAATTACGGTAAAACAGGGTCGTGAACGGAATCCCATAAATGGTATGGACCAGAATCAGGCCGGGTACTGAGTTCGCCAATCCGAGATAGCCCAGCGTCTGTGCCATTGGCAGCAACACCGCCTGAAAGGGAATGAAACAGCCCAGCAGCATCAAGGCGAAGAACACTTCGCTGCCCCTGAAGCGCCACTTTGCAAGGACATAGCCATTAATTGCGCCTATGGCTGACGCCAGCACCACAGCCGGTAAGGTGATTTTGAAAGAATTCCAAAAATAGGCAGACACGCCTTCGCAGCTCAAGCCGGTACAGGCGGATGACCAGGCTTTTTGCCAGGCCTCTGTGGTCGGAGACTGTGGCGGCAGTATCAGATTACCGGTCCGTATTTCGGCTAAATCTTTCAGTGAATTAAACACCATCACCACCAGCGGCATGATGAAATACAGCGCAAAGAGTATCAGGACCAGATACGTGAAAGCCCGCCCGGCTTGCTGGCTCCAATTGGCATTAACCATGCTTCTTCTTCCTCAGTTCGAAATACAGGTAGGGGATCAGAATGGCAATAAAGCCCATCAGGGTGATCATGGCGCTGGCCGAGCCAATACCAATCTGGTTACGTCCAAACGCATACTGATACATAAAAGTGGCGGGTAAATCGCTCGAGTAGCCAGGCCCGCCGGATGTCAGCACCACCACCAGATCGAAGCTCTTGATCGCCAGATGGGACAAAATGATGAAGCAGCTGAAGAAGATCGGCCGCATGATAGGCAGTACGATGCGACGATAAATCGTCGGCATGGTTGCACCGTCTATCTGCGCGGCTTTGATGATGGCGCTGTCTACCCCTCGCAACCCGGCCAGCATAATGGCCATCACAAAACCTGATGCCTGCCACACTGCCGCAATCACTATGGTGTAAATCGCCATGTCCTTATCCACCAGCCAGTCAAACTGGAAACTGGTGAAGCCGATGTCGTGCAGGAGTTTCTCTATACCGATTTGAGGATTGAGTATCCACTTCCAGGCGGTGCCTGTCACAATCAGGGAAAGTGCAAACGGGTACAGGTAAATTGTTCGCAGCACACCTTCGGCCCGTATCTTCTGATCCAGCAATATGGCCAGCAGCGTGCCCACCGAAATCGCGATCACAATAAACAGAAAACCAAAAATAAACAGATTGGTATAGGCCACCGTCCAGCGATCCATGCTGAACAATTTGCTGTAATTGCTCAGACCGATGAAATCATATTTAGGCAGCATTCGGGAGTTGGTGAACGACAGCACCAACGACCATAGAATAAATCCATATGTAAACACCAGAGTGATCACCATGGAGGGGGCTAGCACTATCTTCGGCAACACGGCTTGCAGTTTGTCGGCCAGACTTTCCCGTGGCGGCGCGCCCGACAGTGGCTGAGCTTGGGTTCCAATAGTCATAACAAGGCTCTTGTCAAAATAGGCAGGAAAGCCGGTACCCGTTTGTACCGGCCTGTGTGGCTGACGGGGATTACTGCGCCAGCTCGATAGCCGACACCAGACGCAAGGTGGCCGCATCCGCCGTCATGTCATTATCATTGAAATAATTCGTCACGACGTCATACACGGCCCCGCTGACTGCCGGTTCCATTGCCATGGCATGGGCAAAGCTGGGTACCAGTGAGCCGGATTTTGCGCTGGCCTGAAAATCAGACATCGACTGCTTGGCGCAGCTGTCGTAGCGGGCCAGTGACACATCCGGACGTACCGGAATGGAGCCTTTTTTCAGGTTGAATTCTTCCTGAAATTCCTTCGACACCAGCAGGCGAGATAAGTCCTCCTGGGCCGCCTGTGCCTCTTTGCTCTTTTGCTCAAACATCATGAAAGCATCAACATTGAAGTTAAACGTATTCTGCGTTCCCGGCACTGTGGCACAGAGATAATCCTTGCCTGGCTGTTTACCGGCGGCGGCAAACTCCCCTTTTGCCCAGTCTCCCATGATTTGCACAGCGGCTTTGCCGTCTATTACCATCGCGGTAGTCAGGTTCCAGTCACGTCCCGGCATGCCCGGATCCATGTAGGATTTGAGCTTTTTGAAGGTCGCAAAAGCCTGTGTCATGGTGTCAGAACTCAGCGCCTGCTTATCCAACGCCACAAAGGCCTGGCGATACCAGTCGTCACCACCGACTCCCAGAGCAACCTGTTCAAACACAGTGGCGTCCTGCCAGTCCTGCCCGCCATGGGCAAACGCGACGAAACCGGCCTGCTTAGCCTTATCCATAAAGACGAAGAACTCATCCCAGCTTTGTGGCACTTTGCCACCGTTCACCTGATCCAGAATCGGCTTGTTAATCCACATCCAGTTGATCCTGTGTACATTCACCGGTGCGGCAACATAACTGCCCTGATATTTATGGATGTCGGCCACGGCTTTTGGCAGCAAAGCGTCCCAGCGCTCACTGGTGGCAACCTCATCCAGTTTTGCCAGCACACCCAGATCACCCCACTGGGCAATTTCAGGGCCAGCTATCATAGAGGCGGAAGGCGGATTACCCGAAATGGCACGCGACTTCAGCACTGTCATGGCCGTTTCACCGCCGCCACCAGCCACCGCAAAGTCCGTCCAGCTGTGACCTTCCTCCTTCATCATCTTTTGTAGAATGGCAAGCGCTGCCGCTTCGCCACCTGATGTCCAGTAATGCAGCACTTCAACATTGCCGGCGTGTGCTTGTCCCGTTAGCAGCGACGCCAAAGTTGCCGCCATTAGTGTTTTGTTCAGACCTTTCACGTTTTATCCTCCCTGGATAACTATTATTGTCGTTGCCAAACAGCCGCATCCCGGCACCGATTACCCCACTGGGCTGGCGCGCGCATTGTTGCTGATTTGTTAACTTTTTGTTTATCAATTATTCATCGGGAGGGTCTGTAAGTCACTGAGTGCTTGGTAAGCACGTGTAAGCAGTTTGTATCAATTTACTTACAAATTAAGCCATTGAATAAATAGCGAAAAATTAAACTTCTGCGAGTGCAATGCTTTAGCGCATTGTTTTGACGCGTTGCTGCGGGGACAGATCAGGAGTATTGCGAGGAAAACAACAACCCCTGCCGCGGCAGGGGTTGTTAAGAAGGTAAGCGGTAGGTGGCCCGGCTTTACCCTTTGTAAACCTTAGGGTTAAAGACATCACGCAGCCAGTCACCCAGCAGGTTGATCACCAGTACCAGAGTCACCAGCACAATGCCAGGAAACGCAGTGATCCACCAGGAACCCGAGAAGATGTAGTTAAAGCCGATACTGATCAGCGAGCCCAGTGAAGGCTGATCGACCGGCATCCCCAGCCCCAGGAAGGACAGTGCCGCTTCCGACATGATGGCATTGGCCACCTGCACGGTGGAGATCACCAGGATAGGCGACAGGCAGTTCGGCAAAATATGACGGAACATAATGCGCAGTGATTTCAGGCCCATCACGCGGGATGCTTCAACATACTCTTTTTTCTTCTCTGCCAGCACAGATGCCCGCACAGTACGTGCATACTGCGGCCATTCAGCAATACCTATGATCACCACCAGCATCAAAATGGCGTACTGACTGTAAAAGTCACTGCCAAAGCTGGCTTTGAAAATTGCCGACACGATAATCGCCACCATCATAGTCGAGAACGACAGCTGGACATCGGCAATACGCATCAGGAAGCTGTCAATCCGGCCACCGAAGTAACCGGCACACAGTCCGACTATGATGCCGATAAACAGCTGCAGCGCGACGGCAAACAGGCCAATGGCCAGTGAGATGCGCAGCCCGTAGATAATGGTCGACAGAATATCACGGCCCTGATCATCCGTACCCAGCAGGAAACGGGCATCGCCAAATTCCATCCATGACGGTGCCAGCTCTGAGTCCATAATATCAATACTGTTGAGATCATACGGATTCATTGGCGACAGCAGAGGTGCGAACAGCGCCGTCAGCACAAAGAGCAGAAACACGGTAAAACTGGCAATCGCCACTTTGTCTTTTTTAAAGAAATAAATGAAATCTGAATTCAGAAAACGCTGCCAGCGTGAAGGCGCGTCAGTCGTCTTGGTCGTCATGATTACGCTCCTTTGCCGGTCAGGTTAACGGTTGGGTTGATCAGGCCGTACAGCAGGTCAACCAGGGTATTGGTCACCACGAAGATCAGGCCAACAAAAATGACATAAGCGGTAATCAATGGGGTATCCACCCGGTTAATCGCTTCCAGGAACAGGAAACCCGTTCCCGGCCACTGGAACACTGTCTCAGTCAGGATTGTATAGGCTACCATAGTCCCTATCTGCACCCCGCCCACAGTAATCACCGGCAACATGGTATTTTTCAGGGCATGCTGATAATACACCTTGTTCTGAGCCAGACCTTTAGCACGGGCAAATTTCACGTACTCGGTACTCAGCGCTTCGAGCATTTCAGAGCGCACCAGGCGGATAAAGAGCGGCAGCATGATAGAGGCCAGAGAGATACTCGGCAGCACCAGGTGCGCCAAACCATCCAGCGTAAAAAAGCCGGAATTCCAACCGAATATATTCGCCGTTTCACCCCGTCCGAACGAAGGCAACCAGCCTAATTCGATCGAGAAAACATACATCAGCATAATGGCGGTCAAAAAGACCGGAATGGAGATACCTACTATGCTAAAGCCCATGATCACTTTCGTCAGGGCGCTGTTGGGGTGTATGGCCGAATAAACGCCTAGGGGGATCGACACCACAACAATAATCAGTGACGCAGCAAACACCAGTTCCAGTGTGGCTACCAGCTTGTCCAGAATCACGTCAACAACCGGACGTTTGAAGAAATAAGAGTTACCTAAATCCCCCTGAACAGCTTTCGAAATAAAGCGGCCGTACTTCACCATAAAGGGATCGTTGAGGCCCATTTCAGTCCGCAGCGCATCTCGCTCGGCTTCGGACACAGACTGTCCCACCAGCTCACGCAGGGGATCGCCTAAATTGTCCTGGATAGCAAACGCCACCAGACTGATCACAAACATCACTACCAGTGCCTGCACCAGGCGCTTGACCAAAAACGTAAACATTTCTTGCCTCTTTAGACATCCATAATCAGGCCCCGGCCAGCGCCGGAGCCTGAATTACGAAAGGTATTACTTGATAACCAAATCGCCCAGGTACGGGAAGTCCATACCGTTCACGATAGGTTTGATGTCCACATTCTTCTTGGCAGCCCAAGACGGATCTTGCCAGTACAGTGGAACAAAGGCAGCGTCGTTGTACAGCAACTCTTCAACCTTCTTCAGCATAGTGCTGCGTTTTTCCAGATCGGTTTCCGTGTTAGACGCTTCAACCAGCTTATCAACTTCAGCGTTCGAGTAATGACCGCAGTTATACTGGCCTTTACCTGTGTCAGCGTTACGGGTCATGGTCAGGAACTCAGTAAAGTTCGCTGAATCTTCTGTGTCCGGGTGCCAGCCGATCATCAGCATACCGGCTTCACACTTATCAAACTCCGGCCAGTACTGTGCTTTTGGCATAGTTTGCAGATCAACTTTAACCTTGATTTTCGCCAGCATCGCTGCCACAGCCTGAGCGACTTTTTCATCGTTCACATAGCGGTTGTTCGGCGCAATCATAGTGATAGAGAAACCGTTCTCATAACCGGCATCTTTCATCAGCTGCTGTGCTTTTTTCAGATCATAACGCGGGGTCAGCGACTCGTTGTAACCGGCATAACCCACAGGGCTCTGCTGGCCGGCAGGCGTCGCTGCGCCTTTCATGATCTTCTCAGCAATACCTTCATTGTTCACCGCATACACAATCGCCTGACGAACACGCGCATCACGCAGTGGCTCGGCCACTTTCTGGTTCAGCTGGAAAGTAATGACACGGGTACCCGGCATAGTCACCAGATCCAGCTTATCGTTACTCTTGATACGCTGATAATCATTCGGCGACACAGGCGCAATCATATCAACATCGCCAGACAGCAGGGCTGCCACACGGGTAGCGTCTTCTTTGATTGGGCGCAGCGTGATGTTATCGACATTGCCTTCACTGTCTTTGTCCCAGTAATCAGCAAAACGTTCGAACTCAACCTTCACGCCTTGCTCGCGGCTGGCCACTTTGAACGGACCGGTACCTGAGATATTGGTAGAAGCAAATGTTGAACCGTTTTTCTTCAGTTCAGACTTGTCTTTGCCGTCGGCGGTCTGGCCTGAGTAGAACTTGCTGTCCATCGGGAACACGTAGGTCATGACGTTTTCAATCAGTGGATAGGTGCCGTCAGTGATCACGTCAACCGTGTTGGCATCCACTTTTTTGATATCCACGATAGGGGTGAAGATACCTTTGAAGTCGGCAGAAGATTTCAGACGCTTAAAGGTCCAGACCACGTCATCAGCGCTGAAGGTGTTGCCGGAGTGGAATTTTACGCCTTCACGCAGCTTAAAGCGCATAGTGCTGTTATCCACACGCTCCCACGACGTTGCCAGACGGGGTTCAAACTCCATCGACTGGGTAAAACGGATCAGCGGATCATAGGTCATGTGAGAAAGTTGCAGCGTACCACCAGACAATTGCTCATGCGGATCCAGAGATACCGGGTCAGCATCGTAAGCTAAATTCAGGTTGGCAGCCGCCGCGCCGAAGCTCAGACCAGCAGCCATTAACGCAACGGCTAACTTGCTCTTGAAGGTTTTCATTTGCATAGCTCCTTTATGCAGGGAGATAACTCCCAGATGGTTATGTTTGCTTATTATTGGTTTAGGTAAGCAACAACAGCCCGGCTCCCTGACAGAGCCATGCCGGAAATATGGGTTCCCGGCGGGCAAACAGGTTCTGTATCAGGCCAGTTTCAGGCCTTCCTGACTCATTCCTTTGAATTCAGGCATCAAAGAAATCAATTGCTTGCTGTATTCGTGCTGCGGAGCCGTGAACAACTGCTCAGTCGGCGCCACTTCCAGCAAGGTGCCTTTCTGCATCACGCCGATGCGATCACACATCTGGCGGATAACCGGTAAATCGTGGCTGATAAACAGCATAGTCAGGTTCAATTCATCCTGCAGATCTTTCAGCAGATTAAGGATTTGTGCCTGAACCGACACATCCAGTGCCGAGGTCGGCTCATCACAAATCAGCAGACGGGGACGTGTTGCCAGAGCACGGGCGATAGAAATACGCTGACGCTGACCACCCGAAAATTCATGGGGATACTTCACGCCTGCGGCACGGCCCAGACCCACATGGTCGAGCAAGTCAGCGACGATCTGCCGCACCTGATTTTCACTGCCGGCCAGTTTATGAAAGCGAATTGGCTCAGCAATGATGTCGAAAATCTTCATCCGCGGGTTCATTGAGGAATACGGGTTCTGAAACACCATCTGCATCTGGCGACGCATAGGGCGGCGTTCGTTCTCGCTCTTGAGCGCCGTCAGATCTATACCTTCAAACACCACTTTGCCAGAATTGGGCGGATATAAACCGGCAATCACACGGGCAATGGTTGATTTGCCTGAACCTGATTCGCCAACCAGGCCAAAGGTTTCGCCTTCAAACACCTCAAAGCTGACATCGTTCGAGGCCTGCACATACTCACGGCGGCTTTCAAAGAAAGAATCTTTGGTCACAAAGCGCAGATTAACATTCTCGACCTGCAATAAAGCGCCCGTGTACTGACGTTCGTCCTGACTCTGGCCCAGCCAGTGATTTTTCACATCCAGCTGCGTGGTTTCACCGGCTTCTTCGATATAGCTCACCAAAGGGAAGCGAGCCAGTTTGATATCCGAACGCGGAACCGCAGAAATGAGGCTCTTGGTATAAGGGTGATTAGGATGACCCAGCACCTGTTCCGTAGGACCGATTTCAACCAGATCACCACGGTACATCACAGCAACACGATCGGTGACATTGGAGACCACTCCCATATCGTGCGTTACCAGCATGCAGCCAACGTTTTTCTTCACGCATAATTCCCGAATCAGACTCAGAATCTGATCCTGGATCGACACATCCAGCGCTGTGGTCGGTTCATCGGCAATGATTAAATCAGGCTCACCAGCCAGGGCGATTGCAATCACCACACGCTGACGCATACCACCGGAAAATTGATGCGGATACTGCTTAATACGGATTTCCGGCTGAGGGATCCCAACTTGCTCCATCAGCTTAATAGCACGGCGAACCGCTTCTTCTTTGCCGAGATTCAAATTGGTAATAATGGTTTCCGTCAATTGACGCTCGACGGTATACAAAGGGTTCAGCGAAGTCATCGGATCCTGGAAAATAAAACCGATTTTTGCGCCACGCACTTTTCGCATCGCTTCTGGTTTTAAACCCGAGATTTTCTGACCGTCCAGGTAGACATCGCCGCTGGCAATATTGCCAGGAGGACTCAACAGATCGATTACGGCATTACCTACCGTCGATTTACCCGCCCCGGATTCCCCGACAACACCGACAATCTCACCGCGCTCTATGGTGAACGACAGCGATTTCACCGCAGCGTGGATACCGTGACGAGACGGGTACTCAATACGAAGGTTTTTAACTTCCAATAATGCCATGCTCAGACCTCAACAACCTGGCAGCGACTCTGCCTGTCTGCAAATGAATCCATTCCAATAAACCGATAAAAATATCGGCCACATAAAGTGCCATCAATCTTGCAAAGATTTCACTAAAAATCAACATTTCATACTATAAAACTGTGCTACCGCACAAAACCAGCATAAATAATCACTATAAACCAAGGTTAAAATTCACATAACCCATATAAACCATCTTAGATAAATCGCGGTAAAAACAGCAAAAATTAGCTAAAAATGCTCATTTTAAGCATTTATATTCACAGCATTCATCCATGACCCTATGAATAAACCACCGCAAAAACAGGAACATTTTATTAACATAAAAAGATATTAGACCACTATAGATAATGGTATCAGTACATGAATCCACCCTAGCTATTCAACGCAGCATGAAAAGCCAGACAAGCAGACTGCTCCAGAGCGGGAAGTCATGAATAAACAGCGGAGAAACTCACAGCTTGTCGGCAACGTAACAGCTAACCCGGCTGAAAATGACAATACAAAACACAAATATGCCCCCGATCCTGAGGTCAGTACGCCTCTGAATAGTAGCAGCGAAACCAAGGGGCATAAAAAAACCCGCTCAATGAGCGGGTCTTCAAATGTGGTCGGCGAAGAGGGAATGAACGCGGCGGGCCTCCGTGCGGCGGGCTTCCGCACCCGACCCGAAGCCCTCCTCTGCTCCAGACAGAACCGGACAGTAAAATACAGGCATAAAAAAACCCGCTCAATGAGCGGGTCTTCAAAGGTGGTCGGTGAAGAGGGATTCGAACCCCCGACCCTCTGGTCCCAAACCAGATGCGCTACCAAACTGCGCTATTCACCGATAATTCTTTCTATTGTTTTGAGTTTTGTGCCAGAGGGTCCCTCTGGTCCGCTATTCTCAAAAGCCGGAGATGCACTACCAAACTGCGCTATTCACCGATTTTTTGCTTGTCATTCAACCATGCAGGTTGAAACACGATATATGGGGTGGCTAACGAGGCTTGAACTCGCGACAACCGGAATCACAATCCGGGACTCTACCAACTGAGCTATAGCCACCATTGTAACTTGGTCGGCGAAGAGGGATTGAACGCGGCGGATTTACACACCCGAGCAATACACTTCTTTTTTCCGAACCTGTAGGTTTGCTCACCGGGCAAACTTACCATAGAAGTGGTCGGTGAAGAGGGATTCGAACCCCCGACCCTCTGGTCCCAAACCAGATGCGCTACCAAACTGCGCTATTCACCGATAATTCTTTCTGTCTTTGAGTTTTGCGCCAGAGGGTTCCTCTGGTCCGCTATTCTCAAAAGCCGGAGATGCGCTACCAAACTGCGCTATTCACCGATAATTCTTTCTGTTGTTTTGAGTTTTGCGCCAGAGGGTCCCTCTGGTCCGCTATTCTCAAAAGCCGGAGATACACGACTTGCGCTATCTGCCGCTAAGTACCGAGCTTGTTACAAGCTCCATACCCAATTGTATGGGGTGGCTAACGAGACTTGAACTCGCGACAACCGGAATCACAATCCGGGACTCTACCAACTGAGCTATAGCCACCATAATTTACACGCCAACAGTGCCATCCTGACTTTCCGGAGTGGCGCGCCCGACAGGATTTGAACCTGTGACCTTTGGCTCCGGAGGCCAACGCTCTATCCAGCTGAGCTACGGGCGCCTTGCCCTATCGGCGGTGGTGAATATTACGGATCAGCATGCTTCTCGTCTAGTCTTTTTTGCAAAAAATTTTGTATTCGCTTTATTTATAACCATCTCTGAGTTGATTAGCGTCATACAAACAAAGCCGCTCTGTTTAATACCACTTCGTTAAGGGATATAATCATTGCGTTTTTTATCCAAAAACCACTGGTTAATAACTCACAGCTTTGTCCAATAATGTAATATTTACAATAATTTATACAAGAAAGCTGTGATATTCGAGCAAATAATCTGGGAGTGTTAAGGTGAGCTCAATGGAATTTTCTCTTCGACAACTAATGGTCGCTGCAGTCGCAACCGTCGCCATCAGCGGCTCAGCCGTAGCGGCAGATATGTCTGGCGAAGCGATCGCAGAACGCATCAAGCCTGTTGGCTCTGTATATAAGGAAGGCGATGCACCAGCCGCTACAGCCGCCGCTTCCGGCCCTCGCTCAGGCGATCAGGTATACGGCACTTTCTGTGTGGCTTGCCACAGCAGCGGTGTACTGGGCGCACCTAAGTCAGGTGATGCCGGTGACTGGGGACCGCGTATTGCTCAAGGTATGGATACGATGACCAATCATGCCATTAATGGTTTCAATGCCATGCCGGCGAAAGGCACCTGTATGGACTGCAGCGATGAAGAAATCGTGGCTGCGATCAACCATATGATCGAGGGGCTGTAATCCAGTCTCTCCCTTCCGATACCTGAAAAAAGGTTAGCTATAATGGCTAACCTTTTTTATTTTCAGCGATTCGCTGAGTTATTTCTTCTTGAACATGGAGCGGAGATTGGCAATGTGTGCCTGACCCCGTTCCATTCGTTCTTCTGCCGTCACAGGTTTGCGCTCTGTTTCCCAATCCAGATCGTCCTGGGGCAATTCATAGAGAAAGCGGCTGGGCTCGGGTTTAAGCAACTCGCCATACTGCCGGCGTTCCTTGCATAAGGTAAAGGTCAGTGTTTTCTGCGCCCGGGTAATACCGACATACGCCAAACGTCGCTCTTCCTCCACATTGTCTTCATCAATGCTGGTCTGATGCGGCAAAATGCCCTCTTCGGCACCTATCAGGTAGACATGCGGAAATTCCAGCCCTTTGGAGGCATGCAGTGTCATGAGCTGAACCTGATCGGCATCCTCATCCTCTTCACCCCGCTCCATCATGTCACGCAATGTCATGCGCTGAACCACTTCTTTCAGGGTGCGGACTTCGTTATCGTAATTATCGCCTTCCAGATCTGCGGTGATCCAGCTGTATAAATCGGATACATTTTTCATCCGCATTTCTGCCGCTTTCGGGCTGGCGGAGGTTTCAAACAGCCAGTCCTCATAATGAATATCACGGATCATCTGCCGCACGGCCGCCACGGCATCGCCGCGCTCAGCGTTATCGGCCAGCTCAACTATCCAGCGCGTAAACTGGCGCAGGCTGTCCAGTCCTCGCCATGAAAGATGCTGCTCCAGGCCAAGCTCAAAGCTGGCTTCAAACAAACTCTTGCCTCGCATATTGGCGTAGGTGCCCAGTTTCTCCAGGGTGACAGGGCCGATTTCCCGCCGCGGCGTATTGACGATACGCAAAAAAGCATTGTCATCATCCTGGTTGGTGAGCAAGCGCAGGTACGCCATGATGTCTTTGATCTCGGTACGGGAGAAGAAAGACGTGCCGCCAGAAATTTTGTAGGGGATCCGGTTTTGCATCAGGGCTTTTTCAAACAAACGCGACTGGTGGTTGCCGCGGTACAGAATCGCGTAATCTTTGTAGTCAGTATTGTTGAGAAAACGATGGGCAATCAGCTCTCCGACCACTTTTTCAGCTTCATGCTCTTCATTTTTAGCCGTCAGGACCTTGAGCATCTCGCCATCAGGAATTTCTGAAAACAGCGCTTTTTCAAACAAGTGCGGGTTATTGGCGATCAGAATGTTGGCGCTGCGCAATATCCGGCTGGTCGAACGATAGTTCTGCTCCAGCTTGATCACTTTAAGCGTCGGGAAGTCTTTATTAAGCAGCGCCAGATTTTCCGGCTGCGCACCACGCCAGGAATAGATAGACTGGTCGTCATCCCCGACCACAGTGAATTTTGACCTTTCGCCCACCAACAACTTCACAAAGGCATACTGGCTGGTGTTGGTATCCTGATACTCATCCACCAGGAGGTAGCGGATCTTATTCTGCCAGCGCTGCCGCACCTCATCATTATCACGCAGCAAGAGTACAGGCATCAGAATCAAGTCATCAAAGTCCAGCGCGTTATAGGCTTTCATCTGACGCTGATATAACTCGTAGCAATGGGCAAACAGCTGGTCACGCTCACTTTGTGCATGCACTTTCGCCTGAGCGGGCGACATCATGGCGTTCTTCCAGTTTGAAATGGATGACAGCAGCATTTTAAGTAAGTCTTTGTCACCGTCGAGCTGATCTTCCGTCAACTCTTTGAGCAGTGCCATCTGATCCTGATCGTCAAACAACGAGAAACTCGCTTTCAGTCCCAGTACCTTGTACTCACGACGAATGATATTCAGGCCCAAGGTATGGAAAGTCGACACCATCAGCCCTTTGGCTTCCTGGCGGCCCAGGGTCTGCCCGACCCGCTCTTTCATTTCCCGCGCCGCTTTATTGGTAAATGTCAGCGCCGCAATATGACGGGCTTTGTAGTCACATTGTTGTACTAAGTAGGCGATTTTATTGGTGATGACCCGTGTTTTTCCTGAACCTGCACCAGCCAGAACCAGACACGGTCCAGCAACAAAACGTACCGCCTCATTTTGTCTCGGATTGAGTTTCATTCATTTGCCCTATGAGTCATGTTTTATTCAGCTGCCGCATTGTAACCTGTTCTCGTCTCGTGTCTATTTCAGACAATCCCCCGCGTTTTTCTCAGAAAAATAAAGGTAACAGATGAGTTGCATACTAATAAAGTATCCACAATAATGAATGAACGTTCATTCACTTTGTGATCAACAATGACTGACAAAAAAGAACGTATCTTGCAGGCAACCGAAGAATTGCTGGCAAAACATGGTTTTCACGGTCTGTCGATGAACATGGTGGCCAAAGAAGCCAGGGTCGCGACAGGGACCATCTATCGCTATTTCAGTGATAAAGATGATCTCCTGTTTCAGCTGCATGACCATATACTGACTATTGTCGCCAGGAAAATCACTCAGAACGTTTCCGATGTCATGCCCTTAGAACAGCAGTTCCGTACTATGTGGTTAAACATCTGGAATATGGCTACGAATAATGAAGCGCCGCTTATTAACCGTGGTCAGTTCGAAAACATGCCGCACCGAGGTAAGCAGTACAAGATAGCGTTAGAGCAAACGCTCTTTGCCCCTGTCCACAGGATGTTTGACACGGGTAAAGCTCAGGGGCTGTTTAAGCCTTTGGACAACGAGATATTAAGCGCACTCAGCCTTGAGCCCAGCGCCTGTCTGGCCCGCAAGCACCTGAGTGGTACTTTTACGGTAAGTGATGAAGCGCGGGATGCTGCCATTAAAGCTTGCTGGGATGCTGTAATTACACATTGAATTAGCATTAACTTAAGACTCCGGAGCAAAGATAATGAAAAAATGGGTAGCATGGATAGTCATGCTCATCATCGTTGCCGTGCTGTTTGGCACGCTTTTTACGTCCAAGTACTTTGAAATAAAAGGAAAGATGGCTTACTTCGCCAATATGCCTGAGCCGGATTATCCGGTGACTGTCGTAGAGGCAAAACCGACCAATTGGGTACCTGCGATTGAAGCGATTGGTTTCATTGAGCCTAATCAGGGTGTGACTGTCACCACAGAAGTCGCTGGCGTGATCAAGTCGCTGGAGTTCGATTCAGGCATGTCCGTGAAAAAAGGACAACGTCTGGTAGCGCTGGACTCAGATGTTGAAGTAGCCAACCTCAAGAGTTCCCAGGCTCGCCTGCCAGCCGCCAAAGCCAAGTTCATCCGCTATCAGGATCTGTACAAGAAAGGCTCTATCTCTAAGGAAGCTTTTGATGGCGCGCAAGCTGATTACTTCTCTTTGTCAGCCGATATTGAGAGCCTGAAAGCCACCATCGATCGTCGTATTATTAAAGCCCCGTTTGCCGGTGATGTCGGTCTGCGTAATGTGTTCCTGGGTGAATATATTCAGCCCGGCACTGACATAGTGCGTCTGGAAGATACGTCCCTGATGAAGCTGCGCTTCACCATTCCGCAAACCGATCTGTCTGACATCCACATCGGTCAGGAAGTTGATATCGCCGTCGATGCGTACCCGGATGCCAAATTCCAGGGCAAGATCAGCGCGATTGAGCCTGCGGTTAATTATCAGAGCGGCTTGATCCAGGTTCAGGCGGACATTCCGAACAATGCCGGCCGTCTGCGCAGCGGGATGTTTGCCCGCGCTAACATCATTCTGCCGACCCTGGAAAATCAGGTTGTGCTGCCGCAGTTTGCCATCACCTATACCCTGTATGGCGATAATGTGTATGTGCTGTACGAAGATGATGAAGGCGTCACCCGCGTCCGTCAGTCTGTGGTGAAAACCGGTGAACGTAAGCGCGATGTTATCCACGTTCTTGATGGCGTTAAACCGGGAGACCGTATTGTGACTACCGGCCAGGTGCGCCTGAGTAATGACGTCAAAGTCCGCATCGTAGAAAACGATGCCCTGAAAACCCCGGCTGAAACACCGATGCTGTGATTCGGAGGTTAAATGCGCTTTACTGACATATTCATAAAAAGGCCGGTGCTGGCAGTGGCAATCAGCATTCTGATTGCCCTGCTTGGTTTTCAGGCTATTTTCAAAATGCAGGTCCGGGAATATCCCGAGATGACCAATACCGTAGTCACTGTGACGACCAGTTATTACGGTGCCAGTGCCGATCTGATCCAGGGCTTTATTACTCAGCCGCTGGAGCAGGCCATCGCGCAGGCAGACAACATAGATTACATGACGTCGTCATCGGTACTGGGTTCATCGACAATTACCGTCAACATGAAACTCAATACCGATCCCAACGCGGCCCTGTCTGATGTACTGGCGAAGACCAACTCGGTGCGCTCTCAGCTTCCCCGTGAAGCGGAAGACCCGACTGTAACCATGTCGACCGGTTCTACCACGGCGGTGATGTACATCGGCTTTACCAGTGACGAGCTCAATTCCAGCCAGATCACCGATTACCTGGAGCGGGTATTCAACCCGCAGCTGTTTACAGTGAACGGCGTATCCAAAATCGACCTTTATGGCGGAATGAAATTTGCGCTGCGGGTATGGCTGGATCCGGCCAAGATGGCCGCATACAATCTGACAGCCAGCGACATCATGACTGTGCTGAACGCCAACAACTACCAGTCGGCAACGGGCCAGGCAACAGGTGAATTCGTGCTGTATAACGGCACGGCAGATACCCAGGTCAAAACCACAGATGAGCTGAAAAAGCTGATTGTCTCGACGCAGAAAGGTCAGGTGATCCGCTTAGGTGATATCGCCAAAGTCACCCGTGCGAAAAGCCACGACATTTACCGTGCAACAGCAAACGGACAGGAAGCCGTGGTCGCCGCCATCAATGCAGCGCCAAGTGCAAACCCTATCAATATTGCTGCCGATGTGCTGGATCTGCTGCCTGAAATTCAGCGCAACATGCCAAGCAATATCAAGATGAACGTCCTGTACGACTCTACGGTTGCGATTAACGAGTCCATTCAGGAGGTTATCAAAACCATAGGTGAAGCAGCACTGATTGTACTTGTGGTGATCACCCTGTTCCTGGGGTCGTTCCGCGCCGTACTTATCCCTATCATCACCATTCCGCTGTCACTGATTGGGGTGGCCATGGTAATGCAGGCCTTCGGCTTCTCCTGGAATCTGATGACACTGCTCGCCATGGTGCTGGCTATCGGTCTGGTGGTCGATGATGCCATCGTGGTACTGGAAAACGTCGACCGTCACATCAAACTGGGCGAGTCACCGTTCCGGGCAGCGATTATCGGTACCCGGGAAATCGCGGTGCCTGTTATCGCCATGACCCTGACGCTGGGCGCGGTATACGCACCTATCGCACTGATGGGGGGGATTACAGGCTCGCTGTTTAAAGAGTTCGCCCTGACGCTGGCCGGGTCGGTCTTTATCTCAGGGATAATCGCGCTGACACTGTCGCCGATGATGTGTTCTAAGATCCTGAAAGCACACGATAAGCCAAACCGCTTTGAAGATACCGTGCACAGTGTGCTGGATCGCATGACCAGCCGCTATGAAAAAATGCTGACCACAGTGATGAAATCACGCCCTGTGGTGATAGTGTTTGCTGTCATTGTCTTTGCTATGCTGCCGGTTCTGTTCAAATTCATCCCCAGTGAACTGGCACCGGCAGAAGATAAAGGCGTACTGATGATGATGGGTACCGGTCCGTCTACCGCTAACCTGGACTACATCGAAAACTCCATGAGTGAAGTGAACGAAATGCTGAGTAATCAGCCGGAAGTGGCTTTTGCTCAGGTGTTCTCAGGTGTACCGCAATCCAATCAGGCATTCGGTATCGCTTCTATGGTGCCCTGGAGTCAGCGCGAAGCCAGTCAGGCGGAAGTGGTTGGCCGTGTTACTACACTGGTTAACGATGTGCCTGGTATGGCGGTAACGGCGTTCCAGATGCCTGAGCTGCCAGGTGCGGGGTCAGGTCTGCCGATCCAGTTTGTCATTACCACGCCGAACAACTTTGAAAGCCTGTTCCAGGTGGCCGGTTCTATTCTGGATGATGTGGCGAAGAATCCGATGTTTGTGTATTCGGACTTGGATCTCAACTTCGACTCCGCCACCATGAAAATCAGCATAGACAAAGACAAAGCCGGGGCTTATGGCGTGACTATGCAGGATATCGGTATCACCCTGAGCACTATGATGGCCGACGGTTATGTCAACCGCATCGACCTTAATGGCCGCTCTTACGAGGTGATTCCGCAGGTAGAACGTAAGTACCGCCTGAATCCTGAATCGCTGAACGCCTTCTATGTTCGTGCGGCGGATGGTAATTCAGTGCCGCTAGGCAGCCTGATCACCATTGATGTGGTGGCTGAACCCCGCGCGCTGCCGCACTTCAACCAACTAAACTCGGCAACCATAGGTGTGGTGCCTATGCCGGGTACTGCCATGGGTGATGCCATCGAATGGTTCCGTACCGAAGCCGTCAGCCAGCTACCCTCTGGTTATCAGTACGACTTTATGGGTGAAGCTCGCCAGTACGTAACCGAAGGTAATGCACTGTTTGCGACTTTCGGCCTGGCACTGGCGGTGATTTTCCTGGTGCTGGCTATCCAGTTCGAATCGCTGCGCGATCCTATGGTTATCATGGTGTCGGTACCTCTGGCTATTTGTGGCGCTCTGGTATCGCTGGCCTGGGGAGCGGCTTCGATGAACATCTACTCGCAAGTGGGTTTAATCACCCTGATTGGTCTGATCACCAAGCACGGGATTCTGATCTGTGAAGTCGCAAAAGAAGAGCAGCTCAATCACCAGAAAGACAAAATGTCTGCAGTAATGGAAGCGGCCAAGGTGCGTCTGCGACCGATTCTGATGACCACGGCGGCTATGATTGCCGGTCTGGTTCCTCTGCTGTACGCCACCGGGGCCGGTGCTGCCCAGCGCTTCAGTATTGGTATCGTTATCGTATCCGGCCTGGCGATAGGCACCCTCTTTACCCTGTTTGTACTGCCGGTGATCTACACCTACCTGGCCAGTACCCACAAGCCACTACCGGTTTTTGTGGAGGACAAAGAGCTGGAAAAGTTAAAACGGGCTGACGAAGCGAAACAAGCGCTGAAAGCCCGGGAAAGTTAAAGACCACTTTCCATTCGATTCAGGCCGCGCAAGCGGCCTTTTTTTCAGCCCACCCAGCCCAATCTGGCCAAGGATTCCTGCCTGTGGCAGAAAAATTTGGTGTACACTAACGGCTAAAAGTATCCCATTAACCTCATGGAGTTAAACCCGCGTATGTTTGATCCAAAGAAACTTGAGCAGGTTGCCAGGCAAATTCAGGAAGCCATGCCTCAACCGGTCAAAGCACTTGGTCAGGATGTGGAACAGAAAGTGCGCCAAACCATTCAGGCACAACTGAGTAAACTGGATGTGGTGAATCGCGAAGAGTTTGATGTGCAGACCCAGGTCCTGCTGCGCACACGGCAAAAGCTGAACGAGCTGGAACAAAAGGTTGCCCAGCTGGAAGCTATGCTGGCAGATAAGTCCGAATAGTATATCTCAGAACAGACATGAAAAAGCCCGGCACATTTTGCCGGGCTTTTTACTAACCAGGAAGGATGTTTACTTAGTCGCCTACAGCGATACGCTTCATATCTGTCATATAACCACGCAGTTCGTGACCAATCTGCTCTACAGGGTGATTACGCAGCGCTTCGTTCACATCAATCAGCTGCTGGTTATCAACATGGTTGCCTGTAGCAACCAGACCTTTACCAATAACATCTGTATTCACTTTTGGCATGAACTTTTCGCGCAGCAATGGCGTAGCCACGTTCGCGAACAGGTAGTTACCATATTCTGCAGTATCAGAGATAACCACGTTCATCTCATACAGACGCTTACGGGCGACAGTGTTGGCAATCAGAGGCAGCTCATGCAAAGACTCATAGTAAGCCGACTCTTCGATAATGCCTGAGGCTGTCATGGCTTCAAACGCCAGCTCAACACCGGCACGTACCATGGCCACCATCAGAATACCGTTATCAAAGTATTCCTGCTCAGCGATTTTTGCATCGGTTTGCGGGTAGTTTTCAAACGCCGTTTCCGCCGTTTCGGCACGCCAGCCCAGCAGTTCCGCATCATCGTTCGCCCAGTCGGCCATCATAGTCCGTGAGAATTCACCTGTAATGATGTCATCCATGTGCTTGTTATACAGCGGACGCATCAGATCTTTCAGCTCTTCAGACAGCTCAAATGCTTTGATCTTAGCCGGGTTTGTCAGACGATCCATCATATGCGTGATGCCACCAAACTTCAGCGCTTCGGTAATGGTTTCCCAGCCGAATTGCAGCAGTTTACCGGCATAGCCAGGCTCGACGCCTTCAGCAATCATCTTCTCGTAACACACGATTGAGCCCGCCTGCAGCATGCCACACAGAATCGTCTGCTCACCCATCAGGTCAGATTTCACTTCAGCAACGAATGATGACTCCAGCACACCGGCACGGTGGCCACCCGTTGCTGCCGCCCAGGCTTTCGCAATTTCCAGGCCTTCACCTTGCGGGTCATTTTCCGGGTGGACGGCGATCAGCGTTGGTACACCAAAGCCACGCTTGTATTCTTCACGTACTTCAGTACCCGGACACTTAGGAGCTACCATCACAACCGTGATATCCGGACGAATCTGCATCCCTTCTTCAACAATGTTGAAGCCGTGCGAGTAACCCAGAGCAGCACCTTGCTTCATTAACGGCATGACAGTTGTCACAACATCGGTGTGCTGTTTATCAGGTGTCAGGTTGACAACCAGATCGGCCTGAGGGATCAATTGTTCATAGCTACCCACTTCAAAACCATTGTCTTTCGCATTTCGGAAAGAAGCACGCTGCTCATCAATCGCAGCCTGGCGCAGTGCATAGGCAACATTCAGACCTGAGTCACGCATGTTCAGACCCTGATTCAGGCCCTGTGCACCACAACCTACGATAACCACCTTCTTACCTTTCAGGTAATCCGCTTCCTGAGCAAACTCGCTGCGATCCATAAAACGGCAACGGCCCAGTTGATCTAATTGCTGACGTAAATTTAAGGTATTGAAATAGTTAGCCATAACAAGTTACTCCGTGAATTCTAATCCTTGGTCGGCACTTCACTGCCGAATAACCTGATAGTAGATCAGGCTTGATGTTGTCTAAAGTGATATATTCACAACATCATATTGCAAATGGTGCAACATAAACCATGAACATAAAATCACTCCAACTCTTTCTTCATCTGTGTAACAGCAAGAATTTTAGTCAGACAGCACAGAAGATGCACATCAGCCCGTCCGCGCTCAGCCGGCTTATTCAGCGGCTGGAACAGGAACTGTCTCAGCCGCTTTTCATTCGCGACAACCGCAGTGTGGAACTGACCACGTCAGGCCGTAAACTGCTACCGGTTGCCAGCCGCATTGTTGCCGAATGGCAACAACTGCAGCAAGAGCTGACTGAACAGGATCAAATGCTCAAAGGTAAACTCACCCTGTTCTGCTCGGTCACTGCCAGCTACAGCCACCTCCCCAATGTCCTGAATCAATTCAGGCAACATTACCCCCAGGTGGAAATTCAGCTGGTTACCGGCGATCCGGCTCAAGCCGTGAATAAAGTCCTGCACGATGAAGCCGACTTTGCGATTACTGCCCTGCCAGCCAACTTACCCAATAAACTCACTTTCATTTATTTGGGTAATGTCTCAATGTCGTTAATCAGTCCATTAATCACTTCACCCGGTCTTCAGGCGCTGCTTTCACCGGACATTCAGTGGGACAAACTTCCCTTCATTCTGCCTGAGTATGGAACTGCAAGAGAAAATGCTGACAAGTGGATGAAATCACAAAAAATAAAACCCAACATTTATGCTCAAGTTGCTGGGCATGAAGCTATTGTTAGTATGGTAGCATTGGGATGTGGTATCGGAATTGCGCCAGATATCGTTATAGAAAACAGTCCGATTCGCGATCAGATTCAAAAGCTGCCAGCAGCAGCAGTCGAACCATTAACATTGGGATTGTGTTGCAAACAAAGTCGACAGCAAGAGCCTCTTTTTCAGGCGTTGCTGACGTTATTCAAATAGCAGGTCGGTTATGACGTCAACGCATACTTTAACGCACAGCTACTACTCCGCTTTCTATGCAGAAAAAGGTTATCGATTTTTAGAACAGATTGCGCAAACTCATTCGATGCCGAGAAACCTTGTTGTTTTCTCTGTCATGCATTGCTATGAAGGCTCTCTGCCGTATCTCAACGTACTGTGTAAACTTGCTGACCACGTCATTTTCATCCCTAAGCAAGCGACTTTTTGCAACAACGGCTCACTGCTAAATACCATCCAGTCCATTCCAAACTGTGATGTCGTCGAGCCCGGCTTTGACAAAATCGCGTTAAGAGATCCTGTACGTTGCTTGGATCTTATTCAGCAATACACTCAGGAGGGACAGGCTTTTCTGATCCTTGATCACGGTGGCTATTTTTCTCAAGGCGTTGAAGCCATCTTTGAGGCATATGATGAGCAATGCGTGGGGATTGCTGAATTAACCGCAAATGGCATCGCCAAGTATCGCAACCGACATTTAATCAAACCCTTAGTATCGGTGGCTCATCTGAGCATCAAGACCCCAGCCGACTACGAAGCTTCTGAGTGTATCGTCCATTACACTGATCAAATCCTGCGCGAGGCATTTGGCCTGAAATTGAACAACCTCGGTTTTCTCACTATCGGGGTGATAGGTAGTGGTAATCTGGGCCGGGGTATCTGTAAGACACTACAAGGTAAAGGTATCCATGATATCTATGTCAGTGACCAGGATCCCAGACAACTCACCGCTTTACCCAGAAATGGCATTCAGGTCTGCTCAACCGAAACCATGCTAGAACACTGTAATCTCATTTTCTGCTGCACCGGAAATGGCGCGCTTCACTCTGCGCACATCCAGTCCAGACGCGAGAACTTGTTCATAGCCACTGTCACCTCTGCCGACGACGAGCTCAATTTACCCGAGTTAGTGCAGCAAGGGACGTTGCAGTATGTGGGAGGGAATAAACTGGTCACAGAATATCAAAATCGGCATGGCGCCAGTATTTACCTCATTGCCGGTGGGGAGTCTGCGAACACTCCCTTCAAAACAGGTATGGGTGATCCCACTTTGTACCTGTTTGAGGCCGCACATTTACTGGCAGGTCTGCATCTTGGCAGTCAGTCACATAGCTATGCGGCAGGTATTCAGGCTTTATCCGCACAAGATGAAATTTTTATTGCTGAGCAATGGTTGCGTTATTTCTACAGCTACACATAACAAACACTGTTTCATGGCAGCGATGCAGAAAAATCCCAGTCTGTCGTCAGGAACGCCTAGCCTGGATCTCTTCATATCTGACGAACAATCAGAGGCATGCAAACGCCAGACAGCAAAAAACCCAGCCATTACTGACTGGGTTTCTCTGATAAG
>NZ_JAGSOZ010000060.1:0-776 GCF_019204055.1 Photobacterium sp. WH24
AGCTCATAACCCGCAAGGCGGTAGACTCACGGGTGCCGATATCCATGCATATATTGTCCATAAGTTTGATAAACACTATCACCCTGATTCCATTTACTATTTGCTCGATCATATGGGATTTTCATGGATAACATCCCGCTCAAAACACCCTAAACAATGCCAAGCAACGCAAGAAGCTTTTAAAAAACTTCCTACTGGAAACGATCCGTAACATCCCGGGCCATATCAGCCTTGAGCAAGTGGATGTCTGGTTCCAGGATGAAGCCAGATTTGGCCAGCAGAATACGACGACACGGCTTTGGGCACCGCGTGGAACACGTCCCAGAGCGGTTCGGCAGCAGCAATTCGATTACGCCTATTTGTTTGGCTCTGTTTGCCCAAGCCGAGGAATCGGTGAAGCGATTGTTGTTCCTTGGGTCAATAAAGAAATCATGATCGAACACCTCAGGCAAATCTCAAGCGTGACAGAAAAAGACCGACATGCCGTCGTGATCATGGATGGTGCGGGATGGCATACTGATGACATCGCGAATCCATTTGAGAATATCAGCATCATCAAACTGCCTCCCTATTCTCCTGAGCTTAACCCGATAGAGCAGGTATGGAGTTGGTTAAGACAACGCTGTTTAGCCAATCAAAGTTTCAGAGATTATGACGATATTGTTGATAAGGTTTGCGCGGCATGGAACCAATTTCTGCAATGCACTCAGCGAGTCAAAAAGATGTGCTCGCGGCAATGGATTGACCTGACCAGTTAATTTTCCAGAATGGTATTA
>NZ_JAGSOZ010000061.1:0-775 GCF_019204055.1 Photobacterium sp. WH24
CATCCACTCCATGTCAATAAATCGCGTTTCTAACTTAGCGATTGAGTAGGCATCGAGTGTGACTTTATGAAGGAAGGCTGCACCTGTTTCCTGACTCGTAGGGTCGCTCAAGCATTCAGCATCCGGAGACCAATCTATCCGGCTGATCGTACCGCTGGGGATTTCACAAGGGGCACCAAAATCTCCCATCTCAAAGCTGCCTCCTTCAACAAACACCAAATTCTCGATGGCACGTACCACCACGTCGGCGGCGTTTTGTTTTTGTTCCTGGATCGCCTCAGGGTAACGCTTTTCGATATTAGTAACTATGGTATCAAGCTGCTGTTGAGAGACGGTTTCGCTGGAGATTTTGATGGGTGAATTGTTGTCATTGCAGGCCGCTAATAATGGCAGCGTACATGCAAGTCCTAGCCTGTAAAATTTCATGCGGGCATCCTTTATTTTTAGTGCCTTAGTTTACCGAAACCCCAGAAACAAAAACACAAAACTGGTGGCTAAATCATGAAATTCACAGGTGTTTTTTGAATAGGGTTCACAATGGATAAAAAGAAATCTACTTGAAGTCCCACCCGACTGAGCCAGTAAAAGAACACAGGTTAACCAACAGATTACTCAACGCCATCAGACAAGCGATATACAAACTGCATAAATAAAGCCCCGGAAGGGGCTTTATTTATTTGTTGCAGGGACTGATTGCTGAAGAGCACAGCGGAAACTTGTGCTGTAAAAATATGTACTCTTTACTGGCACAGAATGAATCCTTGAAAAAGTCATA
>NZ_JAGSOZ010000062.1:0-734 GCF_019204055.1 Photobacterium sp. WH24
AGTTACCAGGCCATTAACAAAAGCTAAGGTGCCAACAGAAAACGAAGTCAAAGAACTGTATGATAGGATAAAATTGGATCCAGACAGAATTGAATGGGAAACCATCACTTCTCATCAACCTTATCCGAGTCGGCGTAAATATTACATTATGCTAATGACATTAGAAATGATGCTTATGGCATTTTTAATCGCATTTATTGCAGTAGAATTTGATTTTATTGCTGCTATTACAGAACCGTTAACGTGGTCGATGTTCGGTGCCGCAATTTTTGTAAGCCTTACCATAGGAAAAATCACTTTATTTCCCAGGTTCCGTCATCACTATATCTTGAGCTGTTATGGCCTGATTACGGAAGATCATGTTCATTCATCAAAAATAGGGAACAGTATTCTAAGAAAGTTACTGGCTGTTGCAGCTATTGGGTCACTGGGTGCAGTGTTTATGATTGGCCCGTCGGCGTTAGTGGGTTTTGCCGGGTTGGGTGTGACCTGGCTGGTATTGAGCGGAACGAACTTAGACAAGTATATGCTGTCGCAGCGGGTCAGTAAGCATGAAGATATTTTTTTCTTACGGGAACACAATGATTATGACGAGCCAAGAGATTATTTTTTGATTCATCATAGGTATTGCAGTTTTAATGAAACAGAAGAGAGCGAAATTCAATTTATTGAGTATGAGTTTTTTGCAACGAGTATATTTTGTGAGAAAGGAAAGAAAGAGTTTATCATTGATA
>NZ_JAGSOZ010000063.1:0-665 GCF_019204055.1 Photobacterium sp. WH24
AAAAAATCTTACGAAGCGGCAGCTGATTCCTAAAATATGCCAACATCAGGAAAGTCAAAAGTATGAATTAAGAACTCTGATCCAGTCGATTCTTATTAGTGTTGATATTACTTATCGCGTTGACTTAAACGATTATGCAGTATTTTTAGTTGGTTTTCTTCATCTCGCTTTTGTTTACGGCGCGCTAAAAAGTCCAGTCTGACAATTTGTGCTTTGCTATTCAATCGATGATCCCGTAATCGCAACCGTCGTAAACTTGGCCTCTTATACGCGAGTATGACAGTACCAACTATAGCAAGCAAAAAGTTGATACTTTTTAACGAGTCCGGCATAAATCCTGATAGGGTATTGCTAAACCAACCGATAGTAAAAGTCCCCAGGATGACCCATAGTACCCATCGTATGGCGAGGCGGAGCTTAAGTCCTTGTTGATATCGGATAAGCATTATTTCTGCATAATTCATAGTCATAACCCCTCCTTGAGTAAATGAATTTGGCACATAGTGAGATCATAGTGTTCTACCACTGAAGCTGTATTCTCAATAAAGTGTCTTAGTGGGGACGCATTTAACATCATTCTGGCACTGACAAGGTTTTTATTTATAGCTCGGCCATAGAATGGCACCAATTGGGTTATCCAACACAAACCACTTAATGAGTCGTAT
>NZ_JAGSOZ010000064.1:0-577 GCF_019204055.1 Photobacterium sp. WH24
CAGCCAGAACGGAGGGGAAGGAGGCCGATTTTTGAGCATATCCAAACGCCTGATTACTCGGTGTATCATGGGTCTTAAAATAGGTGCCATCTACACTGAGCACTTTAAGCCCGCAGATTTGGTCAAATTCACACTGCTTTTCCCATTGTGCGGCTGTGTGTTTGAATAAATATTGCATTGGTTTGGCACCGAGTTTTTCTTTTCCCTTAATAATACTGCTTGTCGCTAAAGGCGGCAGCTCTCCTTTCGAGTCCGGAAAGGCGAGTTCAAGTTTGTCGCAAACGTTCTGAATAGAGCGATTTCTAAGTAATCCAATCCCCAGTACCAGCCACACAGCCTGCTCGGCTGGGAAACGTCGTTTACGAACAGAAGCTCGCCCTGTCTGTTGAACAGCTTCTTCTACCCACTCTAAGGGAATGTGCTTAGCAAAAGTATTGATATGGTGGTCTTGGCAGAACTCAGCGGTGATATGCAGTTCTTTAGAAAATTCAGACATAAAAAAATCGGCCTCAACAAAGTTGAGACCGATTATGAAGCCTACAGAGGATCGTTCAATGACTTAAAACGATCGGCATTA
>NZ_JAGSOZ010000065.1:0-523 GCF_019204055.1 Photobacterium sp. WH24
TTTCGGTCAGGGGAGCGGTGTATCCCGTGTTTTCCATGGCACAGTCAGTGAAGCCCGCTTCCTGGGCACAGGTCGCCAGTTCAGCCGCTATGAGTTAAAGCTGGTGCCCGATCTCTGGTTTCTGACTCAGCGGCAGGACTGCCGTATTTTTCAGGATCAAACGATCAATGACATCATCGAAGCCGTGCTGGAAGAAGCTGGCGTAACCGCGGTACGTATGCTTGCCGATGCAGGCGAGAAGCAGGAGTATATTCTGCAGTATCACGAGACCGATCTGGCATTTATCCATCGCCTGATGTCTCAGCATGGACTGTGGTATTACTTCGATCATACCCACAGCGGCCATGAACTGGTGATTGTTGATAAGAATGAACTGGTCAACGCGCTGCCCAGCACTGCCGAAAACGCCACCTTGATCCCCGGCGCCGAGCAAACGCCGATTCTGTATCATGCCGACTCGGGCGGGGTGCCGGATCGTGAACATATCTTTGACGCCGATTTTGCCACCCGTGTTCATACCGGT
>NZ_JAGSOZ010000066.1:0-523 GCF_019204055.1 Photobacterium sp. WH24
GTTTGGTCAGGGGAGCGGTGTGTCCCGTGTTTTCCATGGCACAGTCAGTGAAGCCCGCTTCCTGGGCACAGGTCGCCAGTTCAGCCGCTATGAGTTAAAGCTGGTGCCCGATCTGTGGTTTCTGACTCAGCGGCAGGACTGCCGTATTTTTCAGGATCAAACGATCAATGACATCATCGAAGCCGTGCTGGAAGAAGCCGGTGTTACTGCGGTACGTATGCTGGCCGATGCGGGCGAGAAGCAGGAATATATACTGCAGTACCACGAGACCGATCTGGCATTTATCCATCGTCTGATGTCTCAGCATGGCCTGTGGTATTACTTCGATCATACCCACAGCGGCCATGAACTGGTGATTGTGGATAAGAATGAACTGGTCAACGCGCTGCCCAGCACTGCCGAAAACGCCACCTTGATCCCCGGCGCCGAGCAAACGCCCATCCTGTATCATGCCGACTCGGGCGGGGTGCCGGATCGTGAACATATTTTTGAGGCGGATTTTGCCACCCGTGTTCATACCGGG
>NZ_JAGSOZ010000067.1:0-508 GCF_019204055.1 Photobacterium sp. WH24
CACGCTGGCCGCCAGACCGGCATTGCCGTAATCATCCAGATACCCGGCTGCAACACCCACCTGATGGGTACCGACAGCCAGAGCCTGGGGCGAGAAGTCATAGGTGATTTCCGTCATCGCCGGGTTCTTTCGAATATTGCTCCACACCCCTTCTTCCGGCAGGGGCACTACCTCGCCGCTGACCGGGCGGTTGAAGGTGAAGGTGACGGCAATCGTGCCGATACGGCTGACCTCGTTACCTTCCGGCAGGGAGACAGACGCGGTCAGCGGGCTGCCGATGACCTCCAGCGTCAGGCTGGCTGCGCTGCCGGCCAGCTGGGTGGCAGCAGAGACATAGCTGTCGGCCGTGACGCTCAGGCTTACTCCGGTATCGACACCGATCGGCGCACGGTATACCGCCGTCCAGCGGCCGGGGCTTTGCTCAGCCAGGCCGCTCAGGGTACCGGCATCGCCAGCGTTGGCGGCTGTCAGCACGATATCTTCGGCAGCAAAGCCCGTCACCGGCTCA
>NZ_JAGSOZ010000068.1:0-502 GCF_019204055.1 Photobacterium sp. WH24
GATGACTTTTTCAAGAATTCATACTGTCCCAGTCAAGAGTGCATATTTTTACAGCACCAGTTTCCGTTGTGCACTTCAGTAATCAGTCCCAGCAACAAATTAATAAAGCCCCTTCCGGGGTTTGAATTACGCAGTTTGTGTCTCGCTTTCCTGATGGCGTTGCGCTATCTGTTGGTGAACTTGTGTTCTTTGACTGACTCAGTCGGGTGGGACTTCAAGTAGATTTCTTTTTATCCATTGTGAACCCTATTCAAAAAACACCTGTGAATTTCCTGATTTAGCCACCAGTTTTGTGTTTTTGTTTCTGGGGTTTCGGTAAACTAAGACACTAAAAACAAAGGATTCCAGCATGAAATTTTACAGGCTAGGACTTGCATGTACGCTGCCATTATTAGCGGCCTGCAATGACAACAATTCCCCCATCAAAATCACCAGTGAAACCGTCTCGCAACAACAACTTGATACCATAGTTACTAATATCGAAAAGCGTTACCCTGAGACC